>JANNZB010000501.1:0-3935 GCA_031410395.1 Novosphingobium sp. | reverse complement strand
GTTTGAACGGCATAGCGCGGCCATCGTTGCGGCAGCCAATGCTCTGGATGCGATTGCCCTTGGCAAAGGGGACGTAACCGCGCTGCTGCGCACGATTCGCGATGAAGAACACGTCGCTGATGAAGTGGTGCGCGAATGCCTGCATGTCGTGCGTCAGACCTTTCTCACCCCGTTCGATCGCGGCGCGATTACCTCGCTGGTTGGCAAGATGGACGATACAATTGACGAGATGAACGCGGTGGCCACCGCCATCGACATCTATGAATTCAACACGTTCGACCCGCAGATGCAGGAAATCGCCGCGATCATTGTTGAGGCGTCGCGTCTTATTTCCGAAGCCATGCCGCTGCTGCGCGAAGTCGCCCGCAACGGGCACCGCTTGCACGAGCTGACGGGGCAACTTGTCGCGCTTGAGGGCAAAGTCGATCTGTTGCACGCATCAGGTATGAAGGTTCATTATCTGGAAGCCCGCGGCAATGACAAGGCGCTGGATTTTCTGGTTTACCGCGAGATCTACAAGCATCTTGAGCGGGTAGCCGACGCCTTTGAAGATGTCGCCAACGAGATTGATTCGCTCGTTATCGATCACGCGTGATCATGTCTCGGCGATTGGAGTGCGCGTGCGATGCATGAGCTTGCTTTTCCTCTGCTGGTTGCCCTTGTCATCGTGGCGCTGGCCTTCGATTTCCTCAACGGCCTGCATGATGCGGCCAATTCGATCGCTACGGTTGTAACTACCCGGCTGCTTTCGCCGTTCAATGCCGTGCTGTTTGCGGCAGTGGGCAATTTTGCCGCCTACTGGATCATGGGGCTGCATGTGGCCGAGACCGTGGGCAAGGGCATCATCAACAAGGATGTGGTGACCCCTGCTGTAGTCTTCGGCGCGCTGGTGGGCGCGATGTTCTGGAATGTGCTGACATGGCTCAAAGGCATTCCATCATCGTCCAGCCATGCGCTGATCGGCGGATTGCTCGGCGCGGGCATCGCCCATGCCGGATTCGGCGCGGTGGAAAGCGCGGGTACTATCAAGACGCTGGTAGCGATATTCCTTTCGCCGTTGCTGGGCTTTGTCCTGGCCATGCTGATGATGTTGTTGACGAGCTGGGGGTTCCGCGCAACCCGGCCGCGCCGGGCGGAAAGCGTGTTCAAAACATTGCACCTGTTCTCGTCGGCGGCCTATTCGATCAGCCACGGCGGCAACGACGCGCAAAAGACGATGGGGATCATCGCCGTACTGCTCTATTCGACCGGCCATATGCAGGGCGGATTCCATGTGCCGGAATGGGTGGTGCTGTCCTGTTACACCGCGATTTCGCTCGGCACACTGTCGGGCGGCTGGAAGATTATCCAAACGATGGGCACCAAGCTGACCAAGCTTACCCACCACACTGGCTTCTGCGCCTCAACCGCCGGGTCAATCGTGGTGTTCGGCGCAAGCGCGATGGGCATTCCGGTTTCTACGACCCATGCCATAACCGGCGCTGTCGTCGGCACAGGCGCTGCCCGCAAGACGAGCGCCGTGCGCTGGACCGTGGCATTTCGCGTGGTATCGGCATGGTTCATCACCATTCCATGCAGCGCCGCCGTTGGCGCGACGTTCTATTACCTCACGCGTTTGTTTTAGGGTTAATGTCAGCCTGATTCAGCGGTGCCGACTTCCAAAACAAAAACGCCAAAAAAAAGGGCCGGTCTTGCGACCAGCCCTGTATAAGTTTTGGGAGAGGATGCCTGAAAAGGCACCCCCTATATGAGTTGCGAAGCGCAATGTTGCAAGTGCGAAAAGATCGTTTGTAGTTGCGTAAAATGCAACTCACGCGCGGTGGGCTGGTCCCGCGTCGGGACAAATCGCAGTAGGTGGTAGCAACCACCGCGCAAGATTGATTAGTACGGCATGGCGCGAATGTTTTCGATTCAAGCTGCCAAGTCTGGAAAAAATGGCGCCGCCAAGTGCAATTCAATCAAACAAATCGATTGCCGTTAATTCACAAGATCAAATGCGCAGCCGCTTTTATCAACTTGGTGTTTATACGAATTTTCCGTGTTGACTCTGGTTAACGTAGTATTAACTTTCTCCCCGGGTCGGCGAGTCGAAAACGACTGCGAACAGGCAACGAAACCAAAACAGGAGAAGTAGTATGCGCAGATTTTCTTGCAGCCTAGCCGCCATTGCCCTTGTCACCGCTTCGATGATACCAGCAGCTCCGGCCATGGCCCAATCGGCAAACGCCGCCAACATCAACAAAGACTTCGGCTGCGGCGGTTTTGTTCCTTCGGCGAGCGGCGGTTTCGCGAGCTTCCTAGTGTCTTTCGATGGTACGCACTCGGTCGTTACCAGCTCCGGCGTAACCTCGCTGGTCTGTCATTTTGACATTCCAGCCGGGCAGGAACCCGCGAAGGCAACGCAGGCATCAGGCTTTGGTTGCGGCACTTTCCTCGGCTTCACCACTGACAGCAAGATGGTGGCCAGCCCCGGCGGCAGGGCCACGCTGACCTGCCGCATCAACGGCGGCTCGTAAGCCTTACGAGGATGATGGCCCGCGCTGCCAGCGGCGGCGCGGGCTGTCCCTCACCATGCGCAGTGCTGCGCCCCCATTTCGCTCGCTGATCTGCGGGCTGCTGGCGACCACCGGCGCGCTTTTCGGCGCGAACGTTGCTCATGCCCAGACGGCAGACAGTCAAGCAGCCGATCCGATAGCCGTGCCTTCACCCGGCCTGGTGCCCAGTTTGGCGCCCCGATTGGCCTATGGCGCCGTTGCCACGGCAGTGCCGAACCTGACAATTTCCCCCATCGTAAACCGCGGCATGGCCTGCGGAACGTCCGGGCAAAGCGCAAGCACCGCGCTGACGAGTTGCGCCATCGATGATACAGCGCGCGGCTTCGCGTTTGTATCGCGGCAAGAAACCGATTTCGGCCAGCTTGAGACGTTCGGCGCTTTTGCCAGCAGCGCCACCGGCATTTTCACGCCTGAGCGGCAGATGTTGACCAATGCCCCGGGCTTCAGCCGCCAGAACGAAGTTGTCCAGATCGGCCTCAAGGGTGACCTGCTTGACCGACGGCTCAAGATTCTGGTCCAGTCGGCGTACAGTCAATCGTGGGCGGCACCGCAGAATATAAGCCTGATCGGTGCGCCCCGGCGTGATCGCAGCGGCGGCACCGCCACCACCGTGCGGCTGGAAGGGCTGGCCATCGACACTCCCGGGCTGCGCTGGACGGTGACCGGCCAGATGGATCTGGTCAGCGAGAATTACACCACCGGCGAAGTATCCGGGCTGCCGCAGCTTTTTGCCATGCCCGGCAACCGGTTTGCGCTGACCAACCAGCTCAAGCTGGGTAAAACCAGTTTGAAGGCAACGGTCGAAGCCTACAACACCAGTTTCGGTTCGTCGCGCGGGCTGCGCTTTGGCTTTGATCGGGGCGCACTGTCGCTGCGCCTTGCGGCGCGCAATTCGCACGTCGAACCTTCGGCGCGCACGGCCTATGGTTCAAGCCAGTCGCACAAGCTCAGCGCCTATCTCGATATCGATACGACAATACTGCTGCCTGCGATATCGTCAGAGTCTGGATTGCTCGGCCAGTTGCTGCCAAACAGCCTGTCGGTGGGGGTCGATTCAGGCGACACGGCAAGCCAGTTTGGCGGCGCTTTGCGATCTTACCGGCAGGGCGGCTGGGAAGCGTCAGGCAACTGGGAAACCAGGCTCGGCAGCACTACGGTTTCCTATCGCCGCGACTATCGCCGGTCGCTGACCGCTGGCAGTGGCTCGCGCGATAATGTCTATATTGATGTTTCGCACACCATTCGCTCAGGCCACTGGCGTTTCGGCCTTGATGCAACGATGAGCAGCGATCAGTCATCGGGCAGTCGGGTCTATAGTGATCGGACGATCTCTTTTGGCCCAACGGTCGCTTACAGTGCGGTCAACGGCCCCGAATTTTT
>JANNZB010000500.1:0-1547 GCA_031410395.1 Novosphingobium sp. | reverse complement strand
TCGTGATGCCGCCCGCCATCCATCGATAGGCTGCCGGGTCTCCGTAGCCGACGAAGGCAAGATCATCTGGAAACCGCAAGCCGCGCTCGAGGCAGGCATCCAGCGCCCCATTTGAAATCTCAAAGCCGCCGCAAACCAGAGCGGTCATGGCCGCCTGGCCATCGAGAAGGGCCGAAACATTGTTATGCCCCATCCGAAAGGAGGGCGCTGCCGTGATCGTCAGGCCGTCGCGCATCGGAATGCCATGCCGTTGCAGAGAATCGCGAAAAGCCGAGAACCGTTCACGTCCCGAAGACAGCTGTAGGTTGGCACCGATAAAACCGATGTTGCGGTGTCCGCCGCCAACCAGGTGATCTACCGCCTGCGCAATCGCGGAAGCGTCGTCAATCAAAAGCGCCGGCGCCGAATCCCGCCTGCGGATCAATTGCACAACGCGCATGCCTTCAATGGTTGCAGGCTTATCGGATTCGGCAACAGGCGTCGGCACCATGACAACGGCGGTGGCCTGAACTTCGCGCAACCGGTGGATCGCCCTGCGCTCGTTCGCCTCATCGTCATTGGTCAGATGGATCACCAGATGCAGGGCCTGCTCCTCACAGGCGCGGGCCATCGTATCGGCGAACTGCGCGTAGAATTCGTTCACAAGGTTCGGCAGCAGCAAACCAACGATCCGGGTTGCGTCGCCGCGCATTGCGCTGGCAGCGGCGCTTTTCACGTAACCGAGTGCCCTGGCACGCTCAAGTACCGCGTGTCGGGTTTCGGCGTGAACGTTGGAATGGCCGGACAGCGCACGAGAGACCGTCATGTGCGACAGGCCCAGATCCTGTGCAATAGATTTGATTGTTACTCTGCCGGACACTCGTGGCTCCTGTTTTGCGTGGCCGCAGTCTGACAATTCCTCGCGGCGAAGTCTTGCGCCAACCACATATGAATGTTAATTGTTCACGTGAACATATCAAGATGAGTCGCATCTGATGCCAGATAATCTGAAGAAACGTTGCACTGACCTGATCGAAGCGCTCGGCCTCGGACATGCCTCAGATGTGTCTGAGGTCACACCGCTGACCGGCGGGGTGGCTTCTGACATCGCCCGCGTCGTGGTCGGCGGGAAAAGCTACTGCGTCAAATTCGCTCTGGAAAAATTGCGCGTTGCAGCGGATTGGCACGCCCCGGTTCATCGCAGCCACGCGGAATATGCGTGGCTGTCGGTGGCAGGACGGGTTGCCCCGGGATCCGCCCCCGAACTTTATGGCTTTTCTGAAACACAGCATGGCTTTGCAATGGGTTTTGTCACGGGCGCGGACGTGCGACTGTGGAAGACCGCGTTGCTGAATGGCGACCCGGTTGGCGACGAGGCAGCGCGGGTGGCCGACGTTCTGGGCCGCGTTAATGCTGCCGGAGCTGCCGCAGGTTTTGACCGTAGCGCCTTTGACAACAGCGCTGACTTCCACGCGATCCGCGTTGAACCGTATTTGCTGTTCACCGCTCAGCACCACCCTTCGGTGGCGCCGCAGCTGGTGCAAATGGCGGCCGGCCTTGACGCGGCG
>JANNZB010000499.1:0-2553 GCA_031410395.1 Novosphingobium sp. | reverse complement strand
CTACTGCAACCAGCTGCCGATCCATCCACGCCATCCTTACGTGGGCGAACTGGTCTACACCTCGTTTTCGGGCAGCCATCAGGACGCAATCAAAAAGGGATTTGCCGCGCAGGGCACCCGCAACGATCAGATGTGGGCTGTGCCCTATCTGCCGATTGATCCGGCTGACCTTGGCCGCAGCTATGAGGCGGTGATCCGGGTCAATTCGCAATCTGGCAAGGGTGGTTTCGCCTGGGTGATCGAGCAGGATCAGGGGCTCAAGCTGCCCAAGCGGATGCAGGCGCATTTCAGCCGCCATGTGCAGGATCTGGCGGACGAGTTGGGCCGCGAACTGCAGGCCGCTGATATCTGGCAGGTTTTCCAGCGGGTTTACCGGCTTGAGGGCGCGCAGCATTTTCAGTTGCTTGATTGGGATGAGAGCAAGGGCCCTGATGGCTCGCGCGTGTTCGTCGGCAAGATCGGCGTCGATGGCAAGGAGCAATCGGTTTCCGGGCGCGGCAATGGCTTGATTTCATCAGTCTGCGCGACGCTCGCCGAAACATTCGGCGTCGAGCTTGATGTGCGCGATTTCACCGAGCACGCGCTCGGCTCTGGCACCGATGCGCGCGCGGCCGCCTATGTGGAATGCAGCGGTCCCGATGCCAAGATTGTCTGGGGCGTTGGTATCGATGAGGACGTCGCGACGGCTAGCGTTCGCGCGGTTCTCAGCGCGGCCAATGCGCTTTCAGGTTGATCGAGGGAGCGGTCCATGTCGGGCATTGAAGTTCTACCACTTTCTGATGGTCTGAATTTCGGCGCTCGGGTGCTCGGGGTGAACCATGCAACCCTCGCTAATGCTTCGGTTCGCGATGAAATCGTCGCGCTATTCGAACGCTGCGGCCTGATCGTGTTCGAAGGTGTTGAGCCCTCTAGCGCGATGCAGGTGGCGATCAGCACTCTATTCGGCCCGCTTAAGGACCATCCGACAAAAACTACCGTCCGCGCTGACGAAGACATCGGTGAGGGCGTGATCGATATGCATTACAAGCCGGTGACGGGTGATGTATCATCCGGTGAAGCGCTGGTTGAAATCGGCGGGCAACTGCTCGCACGGTTCTCGCCGTGGCACTTCGATCATTGCTACAACGATGAGCTCAACCGCGCAGGGGTACTACGTGCGCCGATCAACGCACCGATTGGTGGCCGCACCGGGTTCATGGACGGAATCGAACTCTACCGCCGCCTGTCACCCGAACTGCGCGAGGCAATTGAGGGGCGGAATGTGATCTACACCCTCGATACCCGGCTTTCGAGGATGAAATACGGCGTCAACTTCCGCAATATGACCGAGCATTTGTCCACCCCGCAATTGCTACTTGAAGCCGCCCGTTTTCCGCGCGCGATGCATCCGGCGGTTTGGACGCGCAAAAGCGGCGAGAAAGTCATGCATTTTGGGCCGTGGATGGCGGTCGGCATTGAGCACGCAGAGGGCGACGAGAGCGATGCCCTGCTCGATGCCATTGGCCACGAGATGAACACCCTGGCTGACAGCGCCTGTGCCTATTGGCATGACTGGAGGACCACCGACATGGTGATCTGGGATAACTGGCGGATGCTGCACGCGGTCGAAGGCTGCGACGCGCAATACGAACGCCGCACCCTTCGTACGACGATCAAGGGCGACTATGGGTTGGGTTACTTCGAGCATGGCAAGAAAGTCGGCAAAGTTTTGCGCGAGATCGCCTAATTCTAAAAGGTTTTAACCAGGTTTTTTCGGCAATTCCAACTCGGCCTTGGCGGTGCACAAGACGAGGCCGGTCTGCGTGGACATGCGGGTGTCAATCTGCACCATGTGCTGACCTTCCCCGTCAACGAACTTGTCGATGACCTTGCCGGTTTGCACGGTGATGTCCCCGGTGAGCGCGGGCGATCGGTAGTTGCAGTTGGAATGGCGCACCATACCCCATTCGCCCGCCCAGCCAGCCAGGTAATCGGTCACCCAGGCGCCCATTGATGCGCCATAGCCATAGCCACGCGGCATGCCGATGCGGCGTGCCCATTCGGGGAACAGGTGCCCGCGTGATGGGCCATAATAAGCGCCGTCGGTCTGCTCGGGATCGATCAGCTGCATGTCGGGATCGTTTTCAAGCCCCGCCATTTCAGGCGTGAATCCCAGTCCCAGCAAATCCTGCTTGCGCAGGTTGAACGTGCCCCAGGTGTTGACGATATATGCGCGCCATTCGGTGGTGATGCTGGCGATCGAATGCGGGCCGAACACGCGTTCGGGCAAAACATCGCCCACGGAAACGTCATCCCACCAACGTTCATTGTGGCCAAGATCGTGGACCGATTTGATCCAGGCGAACTTGCGCTTGTCGAGCGCTTCGAGTTCTTCGCGGCTCCAGACCGGATCTTCTGTGTTCTCCAGATCAACCGATTCCCCGCCCGCATCAGCGCTGTAACGGATCGTGGTAGAGCGTTGCTTGGCGACCAGTTCGCCGTTCTGTTTGATGTAATTGTTATCTCCGCGCTGAAAACAGGTTTGCCCGGCAAACTTGGTTTCCTTGACGACAT
>JANNZB010000498.1:0-5710 GCA_031410395.1 Novosphingobium sp. | reverse complement strand
GTCAGGTAAGCTACAAGGTTGACAATGCCCGCATCGGGCAGGAGCTCGATTACGATAAGCTCAGCCTGTCGATCGAAACCGATGGCACCGTGACTCCCGAAGACGCCGTGGCCTATGCCGCGCGCATCCTTCAGGATCAGCTCTCGCTGTTCGTCCACTTTGAAGACATTGCTCCGGTTGGCACATCGCCGATGATCGGCCTCGCGGCTGCTCCGAGCGATGATGGCGATACCAACCAGCTCAACCGTTACCTGCTCAAGAAGGTTGACGAGTTGGAACTGTCGGTGCGTTCGGCCAATTGCCTCAAGAACGACAACATCATTTACATCGGCGATCTGGTTCAAAAGACCGAAGCCGAGATGCTGCGCACGCCGAATTTCGGCCGCAAGTCGCTCAACGAGATCAAGGAAGTCCTCTCATCGATGGGCCTGCGCCTTGGCATGGATATTCCCGGCTGGCCGCCTGAGAACATCGAGGAAATGGCCAAGAAGCTCGAGCAGGAATTGCTCGGCTAACAAACAGGGCAGGTGCCGCCTTTCGGCACCGGGACCGGGGTACCTGATACGGCCCCCTTACGAACGGAAACAAGACAATGCGTCATAAAGTCGGACATCGCAAACTTCAGCGCACCTCCTCGCACCGTGCGGCTCTGCTGCGCAACATGGCGGCGGCACTGATCAAGCACGAGCAGATCACCACCACGCTTTCAAAGGCGCGCGAGCTTCGCCCCTATGCCGAAAAGCTGGTGACACTGGCAAAGCACGGTGGGCTTTCGAACCGCCGTTTGGCCCACGCCCGCTTGCTTGACGATGCACAGCTGGTGAAACTGTTTGACGTTCTCGCCGCCCGCTATTCTGACCGTGCCGGCGGCTACACCCGCGTTATCAAGGCCGGTTTCCGCGCATCCGACGCTGCGCCAATGGGCGTGATCGAATTTGTCGATCGCGATACATCGGCCAAGGGTCTGGATTCGGGTCCGGTGATGAACGCTGAGGATTTCGACGGCGAATAGTTCGCTTTGGCGAGGCGGATAGCCCTAACGGGCTTTTCGCCTCGTGTTATTCCAGCTGCTGTGCATCGCGCGGTTACAGGACGCCCACAGTCCGGTAAATACATCGCGCTTAAATACGAACCTCAAGCGACCGTGAATCCGGCCGTTTGTCGTTGAAGACTTCGACGAAGCGATTGAACCGCTGCATCCTGAACCAGCGGTCAGCGCCCGATTCTGTGGAGGCGGTTCGCGTTGAGGTGCAAGGCGGCACTTTCAGGCGCTGCACCGCCGCACGGTCGATTTCGAAGTAACGGCGCTGCCTGGGGTTGGTTTCAAAGCGGATTGCGCGATCAAGCGCGGCGATAAATCGTTCGCGCGCGGGATCAAACCGGGCACCGCAGGCCTCGGCGAGTTCGAACCGCAGGTCTTTCAGAGTCACGGTGCGCGGCAGAGGTGCTGGCGAGGGTGCGGCAACCACTGGTGGCAGAATGACCGGTGGCGAAATCGCCGGGGTTGGCTTTGGTTGGATAATCTGCGGCGGACAAGTGCGAGCTGCCGCCTCCGCCAGCCGCTCGCGGTATTCCAATTTGCCCCGCTCAGTAAATACCTTCGACATGTTGAATAGGAACGGCGCAAGGAAGACGCTAAGGTCGTCTAACCTCCGGCCGCACAAGGGGCAGTTACTGTTCAACCGTAAAGTTTCGACCTCCGCGAACCGTGTTTCGATTTCCTGGGTGAACGTGAAGATGTCTTGGGCCGAGGCTAAGGGGAAAACGCCAGTGAAATGGCGCAGCCTAGCATTGCCGCGAATTTGAAGGAAGGTTTCCGCATCGAACCGACTCCCCTGATTCGGCGAAAATGCCACGAAGATGGGCAAATGACCAAAATTCATGCAAAATGACGAATTATGTCGAATTTCCAGGAGCGTGCCCATTGTGGTGACGTCACCCTGCAATCCGCTTGACCGCAGGCTCCGAACGGGGAAGTCATGCGCGGCCCCTCATTTTCTTCTGGAAATCACCCGATGCACCGCTGTTCCCGAATCCTGCTTGTCATGCTCGGCTTGGCGACGACGTCTGCGCTCATGGCACAAGGTTCGATCAAGTTGACCTATCCGCACTCCCGCAAAAGTAATGTGACCGACCTGCACTTCGGCGAAAAGGTCGCCGATCCCTATCGTTGGCTCGAGAATGACGTGCGCAGTGACAAGGAAGTTGCGAGCTGGGTTGCGGCGCAGAACGCGACGACGAAGGCCTATCTTGATGCGCTGCCTCAGCATGCCTGGTTTGCCAAGCGCATCCGCGAACTGATGGATTATGAACGTTTCGGCCTGCCGCGAAAGGCCGGGCGGAATTATTTCTATACGCGCAATTCGGGGCTCCAGAACCAGTCACAGCTGTTCGTCCGCAACGGCCTGAATGGCACGCCTCGGCTGCTGATCGATCCCAACGTGTGGGCCAAAGACGCTGCAACCGCGCTCGATGCGTGGGAGCCTTCGAAGAACGGCCAGCTGCTCGCCTACTCAGTGCAGGACGGCGGCAGCGATTGGCGGGTTATCCGCCTTGTGGACACCAAAACGGGCAAGGTTCTGCCCGATGAAATCAAGTGGGCAAAGTTCACGGGTATTTCGTGGATCGGCAATTCAGGCTTCCTGTATTCGCGCTTTCCTGCACCAAAATCAGGCGAAGCATTTCAGCAGCTCAACAAGAATCAGGAGGTCCGTTTCCACCAAATAGGCACTCCGCAATCAGCCGATGCGCTGGTTTATGCAACGCCGGAAAAGCCAGAATACAGTCACGGCGCAGATGTGACCCACGATGGCCGCTGGATGGTAATCACCACAAGTCAGGGTACCGACAGCCGCTACGAACTCCACGTTATGCGATTGGGCGGAAATGCGGGCTGGAAACCACAGGTGCTGGTTGGTGGGCTAGAATACCAGTGGGGGCTGATCGAAGGGGTGGGCGACTCGCTCTATTTCACGACCAACAAAGGCGCGCCGAAACGCCGGGTCGTGCGGGTTGATCTGAGCAAGGGTGGTGCAACTGCCAAGTTCAGCGATGTTATTGGCGAGCGCCCTGAAACACTTCAGCGCGCGCAAATCGTTGGTGAGCGGTTAGTCCTGTCTTACCTCAAGGACGCAGCCTCAACTGCTGAAGTGGTCTCGCTGTCAGGCAAACCGGTGCAAGACATTCGGCTCAATTCTATTGGCACGGCTTCAGGGTTTGGCGGGCACCCGGGTGACCCCGAAACGTTCTACAGCTTCTCCAGCTTCAACCAGCCGAGCGCCATCTTCCGTTTTGACAGCCGCACCGGCGTGAGTACGCCGTTTGCCACGCCAAAGCTTACGTTCAAGCCTGAAGACTACGCGATTGAGCAGCATTTCTATGCCTCGAAGGACGGAACCAAGGTGCCGATGTTTATCGTGCGCAAGAAGGCGTTCGTCGCGGCAAAGCAGGCGGTGCCAACTTTGCTTTATGGCTACGGCGGGTTCGACATTTCTGAAACGCCGGGCTTTTCAGCGTCGCGCATGGCGTGGATGGAAGCCGGTGGTGCCTTTGCCCTGGCAAACCTGCGCGGCGGCGGCGAATACGGCAAGGCGTGGCACGATGCCGGGCGGTTGGCGAACAAGCAAAACGTGTTCGATGATTTCATCGCTGGCGGCGAATATTTGATCGCACAAGGGATCACGCCGAAGAATGGCCTCGTCGTTCAAGGCGGATCGAACGGCGGGCTGCTGGTCGGCGCGGTGGTCAACCAGCGGCCAGACCTGTTTGCTGCTGCGGTGCCGCAGGTCGGCGTGATGGATATGCTGCGCTTTGATCGCTTTACCGCCGGGCGCTATTGGGTTGATGACTATGGCTATCCGAACCGCGAGGCCGATTACAAAGTTCTGCGCGCCTATTCGCCCTATCACAACATCAAGGCTGGTGTGGCCTATCCGCCGGTGATGGCGACCACCGCCGATACCGATGACCGCGTGGTGCCAGGCCACAGCTTCAAATATATGGCCGCGCTGCAGGCGGCGGACCCAGCGGGCAAGCCGCATCTCATTCGCATCGAATCACGCGCCGGGCACGGATCGGGCAAGCCGACCGATAAGGCGATTGAGGAAAGCGCTGATATTTTCAGCTTCTTTTCGGTGTGGACAGGCCTCGCACCTGAATAGCGCGAGGGTTCAGGCAGAAGCTTCGGCCGCTTCTTCGGCAGGCTCGGATTTGAGCAATGGCCAGACCAGCACATCAAGCATGTGTTTTGGCGCCGTTGCCTGGCCGGTTGGTGGCCAGCCATCAGGCCGGCGGTATGTCCCGCAAATCACGTCCCAGATCGGAAACAGCGCAGCGAAATTGGCGTTGTAATGTTCGGGCACCCGCGAGTGGTGGCGGCGGTGATAGGCGGGGCAATTGAGCAGCCATGACCACCGGCCAAAATTCACCTTCAGGTTGGCGTGGATGAAATAGTTATAAAGCGAGACAGCTGCATAGGCGAGAACGATTGTATAGGTTGGCGCGATGACCATCACCGTCACCGGCCAGATGGTCAGCGCCTTGATCACTTGATCGCCCCAGAAATGGCGATTCGTGGTGAGAGCAGACATTTCCGGGTCTGAATGATGCAGCGAATGCATCCGCCACAAAAAACCGAATCGGTGCTGGCAAACATGGAACAAAAATTCGGTGAGGTCGCGCATCAGCAGGAACAGAATGAAAGCCAGTGCGAACGGCAAATCGCTGCCATTCAGAAGTGTATGGTTGTGATAAAGCGGGATCAGCGGCAGGAAAATCAAAGATGCACCAATATCAAGCGCCCACGCCTGAAGATTGCGCAGCCAATCGCTCGGGCCTGGATTGCGCCGCCGTTCCCACAGCATAATTCCTGCAACAAGCAGCAATTGCGCAGCCATGTAGATCGCCGTTTCCATGTCGGACTGGTAACCGCACGGGGTTAATTTCGGGTTTCTATATTCGTTCATATAAATTGCCACAAAAATGAACATTAGCTTTCAGGCGAGTTCAGGCTCGTCTCAGATCACCCGTGGCAAAAGACCTTCAAGCCGGACGATCAAGCCCGGCAGGTTTGAAGGAATAAGCCATGAAAACGCTTACCAAAGCTCTTGTCGGGACAATCGCGGCTGGCGCGATGGTGATTCCGGCAGCCAACTCTGCATTTGCGCACGACGGACGCGATCGTGGCGGCATAAGCGCCGGCGAAATTATCGCGGGAGCCATTGTGATCGGCGGGATCGCGGCCGTTGCCAGCGCTGCGAGCCGCAATTCACGCGACTATGATTATGGACGTGCGGGTTATGATCGCGGTCAGTCCTATGCCAATCCGCGTCAAGCTGTGGAAATGTGCGTCAATGCTGCACAACGCCAAGCTAACCGTTATTCCTATGGTCAGGCGCGGGTAACCGATATCCGCAACATTGATCGCAACGATCGTGGCTACACCATTCGCGGCCGGATTGCGGTTAACGACCAGGGCCGGGATTGGCAGCGCGGTGACCGTGACTATGGCCGCGGCTGGAACGGCGACTATCGCGGCTACAGCAGCAACACGCGCGGTTATGATAGCGGCTCATTCAAATGCCGTGTCGAATATGGCCGGGTGACCGACCTCGATTTTAACGGTCTGCGTGGCCTTTAATCGCCAATGACTGCTTAAAGGAACCCCGCCCTCGAAAGAGGCGGGGTTTCTATTTGCGTACTGAAAGCGCAG
>JANNZB010000497.1:0-3198 GCA_031410395.1 Novosphingobium sp. | reverse complement strand
TGCCCTGGCAATCCTGCGCCGCTTTTACCGCCGCTGCACCGCGCTGGTCGCACCATCGGAGAGCTTTGCCCAAGTTCTGCGCGAGCAGCGGATGAATTATGACATCAACATCTGGTCACGCGGCATAGACCGCGAACAGTTCAATCCGGAACGGCGTTCGATGGAGTGGCGTCGCACGCTGGGAATTGGCGACGAAGAGTTCGTCGTCGGATTCCACAGCCGCTTAGTGATGGAAAAGGGCCTCGACGTTTTTTCAGACGTCATAGACGCGCTGAAATACCGCGGCGTTGCCCACCGGGTGCTGATCATTGGCGAAGGACCGGCGCGCGGCTGGCTGGAGGCGCGGTTGCCCGATGCGGTGTTCGCCGGTTTCCTTTCGGGTACCGATCTCGCGCGCGGAGTGGCCAGCATGGATCTGCTGTTCTTCCCTTCGGTGACCGAGGCCTTTGGCAATGTTACGCTTGAAGCCATGGCCTGCCGCTTGCCGGTGGTCGCCTCGATAGCAACGGGAAGCGCCAGTCTGGTCGCAGATGGCCAATCCGGGCGTCTGATCACCCCCGGCGCAATCGGTCAGTTTGTCGAAGCCATCGCCGCCTATGCTGCCAACCCTGAACTTCGCGCAAAGCACGGGGCCGAGGGCGAGGCCCGGTCAAAAGGCTATTCGTGGGACCGGATCAACCAGGCCGTGGCAGATACCTATACCCGGCTGATCCGGCAAAAACCGAATGGCTGAAGCTCAGGCGAGCCAAAACCTCAGGCAAGAAAGCCTTTGCTCAGCGCAGAGCGGCTGTACCACAGCAGCAAGCCGATAACCGCCAGAATCATGATCGGTTCGGCAGGTGAAAGCACTCCGGCCATTGCCTGCGCTGCAAAGCTCACAATCGCACCGACCAGCGATAGCCAGAAGGCAATAACGGCGTGGCGCGAGCGCATCAGCAGCAAGGCCGAACCGGCAAATGATCCCCAGATGCCAAATGCCCAGCCTGCATGCGCCCAGACCGGCATTGTCGCCATATAAGCCTGCATTTCCGGCGGCGCAGATGCCAGCAGCTTTGGATCGCCCATGCTCGACCGCACATAGAGGTAAGCACCAAAGGCGTTCCACAACATGCTGATCCCAGCGACCACCCAGAACGATGTTGGCACGGCGGGTTTTGTGATTGGCTCATTCATGACAAAGTCTCCCCTTCAGATTACTCCGAACCGGGAGACTATGCCTGTCTGGCTGCAGATGCAATCAGGTGTGATCCTGCCAGTCATAGGTCATCGGTGCCTCGCGGAATGCGAAGCGATCGATGTGCCGGGCCAGCGCGCCTTTGAGGACCGCAAGGTGCGCTGGTTCGCTGGCATCAATGCGGCAGATCAACGCATCGGGCGTGCTTTCCATTGTCACCAAACCATCACCAGCCCACGGTCCGCCACGTCCATCGCGCGGGAACACAATGGTGCCGCGCTCGGGCGTGAACTCAACAACCATATTGTGTGCCCAGTGCTTGCAAACCTGTTGCAAATATCGGCTCGCGCTTTTTGTCGGCACGCGTGCGATGCTTGAAGCGCTCATAACCGTTCGATCTTTCGTGCTGCTTCGTCAAGGATCTCGGCGACCTGATGAACGTTCTCCTTGTCAAAATCACCCGCCATCGCGCGGCCACGCAATGCCGACATCAGGTTAGCTATAGCCCGGCCAATCGGCGGTGCTGACTGCGGTTCTGCTTCGGATAGCGCTTTGAGCCGGTCGATCAGTGCGGAAACTTCATCCGCCTTTTCAGCCAGTTCCTTCGTGCCAGCTTCTGTAGCCGCGAACGCCTTGCGGTTACCGCTCGCTGCCTGCTCTTCGGTGACACCCTCGTCGGTCATCAGACTGAGCGTGGGGTAAACCACCCCGGGGCTCGGCGCATAATTGCCGCCGGTCAGATCCTCAATCGACTTGATCAGGTCATAGCCGTGGCGCGGCTGTTCAGACACCAGATACAGCAGCACCAGGCGCAATTCGCCGGGTCCAAAAACCCGCGAACGCCCGCGCCCATCGCGCCTGCCACCAAAAACTTCGCCGTCTCCGCGTCCTCGACCATGACCGTGGCCGAAGCCACCACCAAAACCGCCGCCATGACGGCCCGCAAATGCGATTGCCGCCAAAGGAATGCCAGACCTCATTGCCCGGCCCATTCCGTGTATTCTCATGTCCTATATCCTTTCATGATGCGTCTAAGATATATCTTATTTACATCTTGTCAAGGCGGCCGTGCAAAATTCTTTTGAGCGCCTATCTTGTTCCCGCGATGACTGACCTGTTTCCCGACGATCTGCCCACTACCAAGTTTGACCAGCCACGCGAGGACGCGCCACTGGCAGACCGCCTGCGCCCGCAAGTTCTGGGCGAGATCATCGGACAGGAGCATTTAACCGGCCCCGAAGGCGCAATCGGGCGAATGGTAGCGGCGGGGCGGCTTTCGTCGATGATACTTTGGGGGCCGCCGGGAACCGGCAAGACTTCAATAGCCCGCTTGCTCGCCGAAGCTGTCGGCATGCGTTACGTCGCGATCAGCGCGGTGTTCTCAGGCGTTGCCGATCTCAAAAAAGCATTCGCCGAGGCAGACCGGGCCGCGAAGGCAGGCCAGCGCACGTTATTGTTCGTTGACGAAATCCACCGCTTCAACCGCGCGCAGCAGGACGGCTTCCTGCCGTTCGTTGAGCGCGGGACCGTCACGCTGGTAGGCGCGACCACGGAGAACCCCAGCTTCGCGCTCAACGCTGCGCTGCTCAGCCGGGCGCAGGTGCTGATTCTTCACCGGCTTGACCACGCGGCGCTTTCCACGCTCCTCGCCCGCGCCGAGGAACTTGAAGGCCCCCTCCCCCTCCCCCTCACCGCCCCGGCGCGCGAGACACTCGTTGCGTCAGCCGATGGTGACGGGCGGTTCCTGCTCAATCAGGCCGAGACGCTCTATGCCGCTAATGTGCCCGAACCCCTCGATCCGGCCGCGCTCGGCAAGTTCCTTCAGCGGCGGGTTGCCGTCTATGACAAGGACCGCGACGGGCATTACAACCTCATCTCCGCCTTGCACAAAAGCCTGCGCGGATCGGACCCGCAGGCGGCGCTCTATTACATGGCGCGGATGTTGACTGCCGGAGAGGAGCCGCTGTACGTCCTGCGGCGGCTGGTGCGTTTTGCTTCGGAGGACATCGGTCTCGCCGATCCGC
>JANNZB010000496.1:0-1750 GCA_031410395.1 Novosphingobium sp. | reverse complement strand
CGCGCAGCAGGTCGGCCCGGAAGCGAGGTTCATGCATCAGGGCATGACCAGCTCTGACGTGCTCGACACCACGCTCTCGGTCCAGCTGGCGCAGGCATCAGACTTGCTGCTGGCTGATCTTGATGCCCTGCTGGCGGCGATCAAGCGCCGGGCGCTGGAGCACAAATACACCCCCACCATCGGCCGCAGCCACGGCATCCATGCCGAGCCGACCACTTTCGGCAAGAAGTTGGCAGAAGCCTATGCCGAATTCACCCGCTGCCGCGCCCGTCTGGTCGCGGCGCGCGCTGAAATTGCCACTTGCGCCATATCGGGCGCGGTCGGCACTTTCGCCAATATCGATCCGGCGGTGGAAGCCTATGTCGCGGAGAAGCTTGGCCTTTCGGTGGAGCCGGTCTCCACCCAAGTGATCCCGCGTGATCGTCACGCGATGTTTTTCGCCACGCTGGGGGTGATCGCCAGCAGCGTTGAGCGGCTCGCCATCGAGGTGCGGCACTTGCAGCGCACTGAGGTTCTGGAGGCGGAGGAATACTTCGCGCCGGGGCAAAAGGGCTCGTCCGCCATGCCGCACAAGCGCAATCCGGTGCTGACCGAAAATCTCACCGGCCTCGCCCGCGTGGTGCGTTCGGCGGTTGTCCCGGCGCTGGAGAATGTCGCGCTGTGGCATGAGCGGGATATTTCGCATTCGTCGGTTGAGCGGTTCATTGGCCCTGATGCCACGATCACGCTGGACTTTGCGCTCGCGCGGCTGACAGGCGTGATCGACAAGCTGCTGATCTATCCTGAGCGCATGCAGAAGAACCTCGATAAGATGGGCGGGCTGGTTCATTCACAACGCGTGTTGCTGGCGCTGACGCAAGCGGGCCTTGAGCGTGATGCTTCTTACCGCCTGGTTCAGCGCAATGCGATGAAGGTGTGGGAGAGCGACGGCGCGCTGAATCTGCTCGAATTGCTGAAAACAGATCCCGAGGTTACGGCGGCGCTTTCGCTTGCTGAGCTCGATGAGAAGTTCAACCTCGATTATCACTTCAAGGCAATCGATGTGATTTTTGACCGTGTGTTTGGGGTGGATTGAGGGAGGCGGGCGATGAAGCGCGTGGTTAAATGGACCGGCGGCCTGTTGCTGCTTATCGCCGGGCTGCTGGCGTTTGGTTATACGCCCGATACAGATCCCGCCGCTATGCGCACGAAATATGCCAGCGCGACCTCGCAATTCATCGATGTCGGTGGCGGTCTGACCATGCACGTGCGTGACGAGGGCAAGCGCGATGGACCGGTGCTGGTCCTGCTCCACGGGTCGAGCAGTTCGTTGCACACATGGGAGCCATGGGTTGCCCGGCTCGGCGCGAACTACCGGATCATCAGCCTCGACCAGATCGGCCACGGTCTCACCGGCCCGAACCCGAGCCGCGATTATTCGGCCAAGGCGGTGGTCAGTACGCTTGATGCGGCCATGGCAAAACTGGGTGTGGCCAAATTCGCGCTGGCCGGCAATTCAGCGGGCGGATGGGCGGCATGGGAATATGCACTGGTTCACCCCGACAAGGTGAGCAAACTGATCCTGATCGATGCCGGCGGCCCTCCTGATGATGGCAAGCGCAGCCTTCCGCTGGGCTTCCGCATCCTGCTGACCCCGGGCGTCAACCTGCTCGCCAACATCATTACCCCGCGCAGCGTCATCGCCAAATCGGTCCACCAGACCGTTTCCAATCAGGCGATTGTCAATGAGGCGATGATCGACCGTTATTGG
>JANNZB010000495.1:0-6866 GCA_031410395.1 Novosphingobium sp. | reverse complement strand
CTGTTCCTGTTGCTGATGGTGATCGGTCTGCCGTTCTATTGGCTGCTGGTCGATACCTCTCCGTGGAACGTCGCGCCGCAGCCGGTTGGCATCGCGCAGCTTCGCAGCCTTGCCGGCGCAATTCCCGGATCGAAACCGGTGCGGGTCGAAATGGAAATGGTCGGCTATCGGTTGCTGCCGGGTGATCTGCTGGCAGCGGGATCAGGTATCAAACGGCGGACCGCGGGAATGATGGCGTTCATCCTTCCCGTGAATGGCCAAGGCGCTGTCGTTATTGAAACGGGGATGACTGCGGCGCTGGCTGCGGCAATGGGTAGCCGCTTTGATCCGGTGGCGCAGGCCCGTGTTGACGAGCAAATGCGCAAGGCGAGCCTGATTCTCGTCACACATGAGCACGGGGATCATCTGGGCGGATTGGCAGCGCTCGCGCGGAGCCAAGACGGTTTGCAGATGCTGACAAAGACCCGGCTAAACCTCTGGCAAGTGCCGCAAAGGGATGCTGATCACGCGCTTGGGTGGCCAGCGCAAATGTCAATTGCACCAAGCATTTCGGGTATCCGCCCGCAGGCTGTTGCGCCCGGAGTGGTCGTCATCCCTGCTCCCAGCCACACTCCCGGCTCGCAGATGTTCTTCGTGCAGCTGGCGGGCGGCGCAGAATATCTGTTCACCGGCGATATTGCGTCGCTCGCGGTTAACTGGAAGGAGCAGCGGCCGCGCTCGCGGCTGTTGACCGATTATTTGACACCCGAAGACCGCACGGCGACCCTGTCATGGCTTGCGACTATCGCCGGGCTTAAACAGGCAGCTCCCGGTTTGCGGGTAATAGCCAGCCATGATTACGACTGGATGGTTGATCCCGATCGCCACTCCGGCGTCTTGCATATTGATGCGGTGGTGACGAACAATCCCGCTGGAAATTGATCCGCACCTGTTCTAAAGGCGACGAAATAAATGCCGGGCAACTCGTGGGGAATGCCCGGTGAAGCAGGACGTGACTGCCCGATGAATTACGATCAAGTGTTCGACCAAGCGATTGACCGGCTGCATGCCGAGGGACGATATCGCGTCTTCATCGACATCCTGCGCAACAAGGGTGCATATCCCAATGCGCGGTGTTTTGCCGGGCACAACGGGCCGAAAGACATCACCGTCTGGTGCTCGAACGATTACCTCGCAATGGGGCAACATCCAAAAGTTATCGCCGCGATGGAAGAGGCGCTGCATGATGTTGGCGCAGGCTCCGGCGGCACCCGGAACATCGGCGGCAATACGCATTACCACGTCGATCTTGAGGCGGAGCTGGCCGATCTGCATGGCAAGGATGGCGCGCTGCTGTTCACTTCGGGCTATGTCTCTAACGATGCCACGCTCTCCACGCTCGCCAAGGTTTTGCCCGGCTGCGTGATCTTTTCCGATACGCTCAACCACGCTTCGATGATCGCTGGCATTCGCAATTCAGGCGCGGAAAAAAGGGTGTTCCGTCACAACGATATCGCGCATCTTGAAGAGCTGCTTGCCGAAACCGATCCGGCTGTGCCCAAGCTGATCGCGTTTGAGTCAGTCTATTCAATGGATGGTGATGTCGCCCCCATCCACGCGATCTGTGACCTTGCCGAAAAGTACAATGCACTCACCTATATTGATGAGGTCCACGCAGTTGGCATGTACGGCCCGCGCGGCGGCGGCATAGCTGACCGCGAAGAGGCCGCGCACCGAATCGATGTGATCGAAGGCACGCTGGGCAAGGCTTTCGGAGTGATGGGCGGCTACATCGCGGCGGACACTCGGATCATCGATGTGATTCGCTCCTATGCTCCCGGGTTCATTTTCACCACCAGCCTAAGCCCGGTGCTGGTTGCAGGTGTGCTCGCATCAGTGCGTCACCTGAAATCCTCAAGCGTCGAACGCGAGGCTCAGCAACACGCCGCCGCGACGCTCAAGCGCCTGTTTGCCGAGGCTGGCCTGCCGGTTATGCCGAGCACAACCCACATCGTTCCGCTAATGGTTGGTGATCCGGTCAAGGCCAAAAAGATAAGCGACGTGCTGCTCGCCGAATACGGGGTTTATGTTCAGCCCATCAATTATCCCACTGTGCCGCGGGGCCTTGAGCGACTGCGATTCACGCCGGGACCGAACCACACCGAGGCAATGATGCTGAGCCTTACTGCTGCGCTGACAGAAATCTGGGAACGGCTTGAATTGCGCGCAGCGGCTTGACAGTCCACGCCGGTCCACAAGCGGCGCCAAGAGATTCGTGGACCTGATACAAAAAAACGATTAGCTAACCGCGCGCTATCTCGCTTCGTGGAGCGGGCATAGCGGGTGTCGCAATCGTTTAGGGAGGGCTTTATGGCCGTAGATTGGGCTGCCGACGTCAGGAAATATGTACCTGCCGCCGACAAGGGAGTTATTGCAGGGGTTGTCCGTTATTGCGGCATTGCATTGACCAAGCGCGATTCGTCGCTGGTCAGTTTTTCCGATCCGAAGGAACTCGATCGCGTTCGCAACAGCTTCATGAAGAAAAAGTTGGCGCTGACCGAATCTGACGATGTACTGAACGCCGCGCTCGCCAGGGTGGGTGAGCGGATGAAGGCTGATCGCACCAAGAACCGGGTCACAGTTTATTATCTCCTCGCCGAACAATTCGGCAAGCTGGACATGTTCCAGAAAAAGGCTGCCATTGCCAAGGCACCTGCAAAAGCTGCGGCAAAGCCTGTTGCAAAGCCTGCCGCCAAGGCCGCACCCAAGGTTACTGCTGCTGCAACGCCAGCAAAAGCTGCGAAGGCCGCCCCGGCCGAATCCGCTCCTGCCAAATCTGTCGCAAAACCGGCGGCGACGGGGGGGGCCAAAACTGCCGCGAAGCCGGCTGCGAAGATCGCGGCCAAGGCTGCCGCCCCAGCAAAGGCGGTTAAGCCAGCGTCGACAAAGTCTGCTCCAGCCAAGACTGCCGCCGCCAAGGCAGCCCCTGCCAAAGCCTCGAACAGCACAACCGCTGCAAAGGTCGCAGTCGGTGCCGCCGCCGCAGGTGTAGCCTCGCTCGCCAGCGTGGGCGACAAGACCAAGAAAGCGGCGAGTGCTGCTGTTGATCTTGGAAAAGATGCTGTCTCGGGTGCCGCTGGCCTTGCTGGCGATGCGCTATCAGGGGCTACTGATGCCGCTGCCGCGGTTGCTTCGGGGGCAAAGGATGCCGCTGGCGCAGCGGGCGCAGCGGTCACCGGCGCTGCAACTGCAGCCGTTGCTGGCGTCGCGGGCATTGCCTCTGCGGCAGGCGGAGCAGCGCACAAGATGACCGGCGGGGATGACGGCGAGCCGGGCAATTCGCGCTGGCTGTGGTATCTTTTCGCAGCTGTTCTGATCCTGGCTTTCCTGTGGTGGCTGTTTTCCTCGCGCGTTCAGCCCAGCACTGATGCGGCGCCGGTCGCGGCGGCTTCATCGGAAGCGATGGACGCATCGAGCGCCGCGGCTGATATCGCGCTGGCTCCAGCGGAGGGCGCAGTGGCGATTCCAGAAGGTGACGGCGTTACGGTTGAAAGCCGTGACGGCAAGCCGGTGGTCAAGGTCTATTTCGCGAGTGGTAAAACCGTGGTGCCCAACGCCATCGACGGCGCTCGCGCCGAGCTGAAAAGCTATCTTGAAACCCACGCGGGAAGCATGCTTGGCGTATCGGGCTTCAATGACGCCTCAGGCAACGCCGCCGTTAACGCTGCGCTGTCGAAGAGGCGGGCAGAGGCCGTTCGCGATGTGCTGGTTTCGGCCGGTATCCCCGCAGGATCAGTGGCGCTGGTCAAGCCGGCCAACACAACCGATGCGGCGGCGGCTGAGTCAGCTGCTCGCCGCGTGGAAGTCGTCGTTCAATAAGGCGCTGGCTTTTATTCTGTCAGGAATTGGCCCGGCCGTTGCATCGCAACTGCCGGGCTTTTTCTCGTCTCGCCGTAGCGATGGATTGACACCGCCCGCATGTCCCCCATAGCGCGGCCCCGGCGCTTGGCTTAATGCCCACACGCATTACGCGGATCAAGGAACAGCAGAAATGGATATCTCGAACGCATCAGCAATTGTAACCGGCGGAGCAGGCGGCTTTGGCGGCGCGACCGTCCGGCGGCTTGCAGCGCTGGGTGCCAAGGTCGTGATCGCCGATATTCATGACGAGCGCGGCGCAGCGCTGGCGGCAGAACTCGGCAATGGCTCGATCTATGTGCGCACCGATATCATGGACGAAGGCTCGATGGAGGCCGCTGTTGCCGCCGCCGTTGCGCTTGCTCCATTGCGCGCCGCTGTCATCACCCACGGCGGACCTCCTGCTCCAGACAAGGGCGGCCGGGTGATCAACCGCGAAGGCGCGCGCATGTCCACTGCGCATTTCGCCCATACTGTCGGGGTTTACCTGACGACCGCCTACACCATGAGTGCAATCGCGGCAGAAGCGATGGCGAAGAACGAGCCGCTGGCATCAAAGCAACGCGGCGTGATCGTCAACACCGCATCAATCGCCGGATTTGAAGGCACGCCCGGCCAGGTTCCCTATGGCGCGGCCAAGGGCGGGATTATTGCCATGGCGTTGAACATGGCGCGCGATCTTGCCCCGCTCGGCATTCGTTCGATGGCGATTGCGCCAGGCACCTTTGCGACTTTTGCTTATGGCGCCATGGGACTGGATAAGGCGCGGGAAATGTTCGGGCCGATGGTGCTCAACCCCAAGCGGATGGGCGATCCTGACGAGTATGCGATGCTGGCGCAGCAGATCGTGGAGAACGATTTTCTTAACGGCACGACCATCCGCCTTGATGCCGGGCAGCGCTTCGCTGGCTGATCTTGGCGGCATTGCCCGATTCGCTCAGCTTCGGGTAGAATGGTCGGAGTCATGGCACTGAATCCAATCTACGCGACGATGGGCACGACCAACTTTGAACGCATGTCTGCGCTGTGCCGCGATGGCAGCCGGATCAACCTTGGCCAAGGATTCCCTGACGATTCAGGGCCGCCAGTGCTGATCGAAGCGGCGGTGCGGGCCTTGCGCGAACGCTCAAATCAGTACCCCCCCAGCCCCGGCGTGCCCGAACTGCGCGATGCGGTGGCGGCGTGGTACGGCAAGACACAAGGCCTTGATCTCAGGCGCGAAAATATCATCGTCACATCAGGCGCGACCGAGGCGATCGCTGCGGCTGTACTCGCCGTCTTATCACCGGGGGATGAGGTGCTGCTGTTTGCGCCTGCCTATGATGCTTATGCCCCCTTGGTGCGCCGCGCTGGCGGGGTGCCGGTGTTTGTCGCGTTGCAGCCCCCGCATTGGTGCTATAATCGTGCCGCTATCGAACCGCATATCACGCCCAAAACGCGCGCGATCATGCTCAATGATCCGCTCAACCCCACCGGAACGGTGGCATTGAACGAAGAGCTGGCGATGCTGGCGCAGATTTGCCTTGAGCACGATCTCTTCGCGATCTGTGACGAGGTGTGGGAGGCGGTGCGCTTTGACGGCCTGAGGCACCGCTCGCTGATGTCCTTTCCGGGCATGGAAACCCGCGCAGTGAAAATCGGATCGGCGGGCAAAATCTTCGGGATAACCGGCTGGAAGGTCGGCTGGATGATCGCCGCGCCGGAAGTTGCCAGCGTCATGGCCCGCGCGCATCAGTTCATCACCTTCACCACCCCGCCCGCGCTGCAATATGCCGTCGCTGAGGGGCTGGCCATGCCCGGCTTGATCGCTGAGCGTCTGACGGCTTGGGCGCAAACCCGCGACGTGCTCAACACCGCCCTCAAGGCGGCTGGATTTGCCGTGCTGCCAAATGCGGCGACGTGGTTCACCTGCATCGACTTGCCGGGTTCGGGCATCCCGCTCAACGATGCCGATTTCGCCGAACGCGCGGTGATGGAAGCTCGGGTCGCCTCGATCCCGGTGTCAGCCTTGTGCGAGGACGATCCCGTTACCACCGTGCTGCGGCTGTGCCATTGCAAGCCCGAAGCAATGCTGTTGCAAGCGGTGGAACAGCTGGCACACTTGCGCGATGGTCTTCAATAAACCCCGATCAGCTTCGCCCCGGCAACGATCAACACCAGCCCCAGTGCGCGGATCACCAGCGTGGTCTGGAGTTTGATCCCCATCGTGGTGCCGATCAGCCCACCTGCCAGCGCGGCCCCCGCAAACAGCGGCAGGTTGGGGGAAAGCGAACCAAGCGACGACAAGTTCCCCAGCAAGCCCGCGGCCGAATTTGCGACGATAAACAGCGCCGCAACACCCGAAGCCGGCTTTGGTGCGCACCACGCCATGAAGATCAGCAGCGGCGAAAGGAATATGCCTCCGCCCGTGCCCGTCAGGCCCGAAAGAAAGCCAATTGCCGCCCCGGCAAAAATGGCGATGACAACCGGTGGATCGTTGGTTTCGCTTTCAGCCGCGAGCTTGCGCGGCCACAGCATTCGCACCGCCGATGCCCACAGGATTACGCCGACCAAGGGGCGATACCAGTGCCCCGGCAAGGCTATCGATCCGCCCAGGAAAGCCAGCGGCACCGCGCTAATTAGGAACGGCCAAACCACCCGCCAGCGGAACAGCCCCGCGCGCAAGTATCTGAAAACACCCAGCGACGCGACCACCAGATTGAGCACCAGCGCGGTAGGCTTCATCGTCGCCGGCTGCACGCCGAACAGCGCCATCATTGCGATATAGGCCGACGATCCGCCATGCCCGACGCTCGAATAAAGCACCGCGCTGAGGAAGATACAAAGGGCTAAGGCAATGTCATGTAAGGGGATTGAAAGCATCGGCGTTTCATGGCGATCAGAGGGGCTGAGTCAACTGCTGAAAAGAGTCAGCCCCACCTCAAAAAAGCTGCTCCCCCGCGAAGGCGGGGGCCTCAGGCCTCCGGACG
>JANNZB010000494.1:0-1846 GCA_031410395.1 Novosphingobium sp. | reverse complement strand
TGCCGCTCGCCATCGCCTGGACCATGGCGAACTATGATCTGCGGACCGTTTTCATCGGACTGGGCCTGTTACCATTGGTTCTGCTGCTTCCTGCGGCGCTATTCATCATAGACCGTCCGCCCGGGCAGCAAGCACAGGTCGACGCAATGATCGCCAGCGGGCAACGCGCCGCGATGACGATCCCGCAATTGCTCTCCCAACCAGTTTTCTGGGCGCTTTGTCTTTCCGTAGGCGTCGCCAATACCAGTTCAACCATGCTCGGCGTCCATCTGGTTTCGATGGCAGAAAGCTGGAATGTTGACCGCATGTCCGCCGCCGGCCTCGCCTCGATCATGTCGGGGGTGGGAATGTTCGGTTCGGTGCTGTTCGGAATTGTCGCAGATCGCATTGGCGGCCCCCGCACGCTGATAGTGATCGCGCTGGGTGAGGCCGCACTGTGGCTGATGTTCCTTGCCGGATTGCCGTATGCAGGGCTCGCCGCCATCGTCGGCTTGATCGGCCTGATGGGTGCAGGCGCGGTTCCGGCCATGAGCAAGGCTTTTGGCGATTACTTCGGGCGGGAGAGTTTCAGCCGGGCCATTGGCTTGATGGTTCCGGTCACCGTTCCGCTGCTGTTTGTTGGCATGATTGGGCCAGGCACGGCGGCGCGATTGACGGGCAACTATTCGGTGGTGGTGGTGACAACCGTTGTTGCCTTCGTCGCGGCGGCTGGTCTGGCGCTATATGCTTCGCAAGCCAAGCCTAACTCCGCTTGAGGGAATTGAGCGTCTGCGAAGTAACCGGATAGCCGAGGTCCATAGGTACAGTAAGGTGCTCAATCCCGTCGATCTCGCGTATGACGGGAGAGATCGTGCGGATGGGGAACCGCGCAGCAAAATCGCGCACTTCAGCAAAGCTGTCAAACTGCGCCAGCCGCTCAAGATTGCGCAATGTCGGGAAGATCACGGATATCTCGCCGCGCTCGCTCATGGCAATCGCCTCGCGTGCGGAAGCCCAGAACAGGTGACTGTTTTCGGTATCATCCTTCGATACCTCAACCGCACCGGTGCCAAGATCGGCGAGGTAGAAGCGGGTGTCAAATGCCCCCTTCCACTCCGGACACCAGCGCGCCCAAGGGTGCAACGTTGACAGTTCTGGCACCCATCCGAAGCGTTCGAGTACCGGTGCCAATGCGCCGTGCCCCGCCAGCATCCCGCGCGCTTCAGCGGCTTGATCGGGGGAAACCTTGGCATTCATGCCGAGCACCAGGCCGGCTTCCTCAATAGTTTCGCGCAAGGCGGCGATGCGCGCGGCGGCTTCGTCTTGGTCAAGCCCGTGCGGCAACTGCGCAGCGAGTTCGTGGTCAGACGGATCAATCCGCCCGCCGGGAAATACCGCCGCCCCGCCAGCAAAGCGCATAGTGCCTGCGCGCTCGAGCATCAGCACTTGCGCCGGACCCCCATTGGCAGCGCGGCGGAATACCACGACGGTGGCGGCGGGGATCGATTGCGGACCGGGTTTTTCGCTCATTGTTGTTACCTTGCGGCAAGTGAGCTTGGTTGCAAGCGGCATATTGTTGCCAAATCTGTCGGGATATTTGACACCCGGGCCATTGCCATAGACCATTATTTTCTCAAAAATGGGAGAAATACAGGGATTTCGATAAACTGGCACGGCACCTGCTTTTATAAGGATACCCCCCAAGGTAGTCTCGATTGAGGCGGGGCGCCGCAACGGTCTCCGCAGCCCCCGCCTCCCCCGAGTTTCAGATCACCCGATCTTATAGTGTTACCTGAATACCCCGTCCCAAATGAATAGGCCCGCGAGTTTCAGATCGCGGGCCTTTTCGTGCGTGGGCTAGTCAATC
>JANNZB010000493.1:0-2467 GCA_031410395.1 Novosphingobium sp. | reverse complement strand
TTACGTCGCGAAAAACCGCCTCGGTGCACCAGAAACAGCCACCTGCGAAAATTGCTTGTGCCATGAAACCCTTCCACAATACCATGCGTTGGATGAAGATATGGGGATGCGGTATGCACCTGTCACCCCCCGGAGATGAACATGGACCGCAGGATATTGATCCTAATGCCGCTTGCCGCGCTCGCCGCCTGCCATGGCAAGCCCGATGCGCGCGGGCTAACGCGAGACGAAACGCTGCTTTCGCTCAGTGCCAGCGGAGAGGCGGCTACCGTCCCCGATCTTGCGGTCATGTCTATCGGCGTCGAGGCGTTCGGCGGGGATGCCAAGGCGGCAAGCAATGCCATCGCCAAAAAGAGCGCCGCAATCGTTGCCGCGCTCAAAGGTTTCAAGGTTAGCGAGGGCGATGTTCAGACCAGCAACCTCGCGCTTAACCGGATCGATTACGGCCCGCACAAGGGCCAGTTTCAAGCGACCAACACGCTGACTGTGCGGCTTCACGATGTCGCTAAAGCCGGCGAGGCGGTCGCTGCTGTCACCTCAGCCGGGGCCAATGTCCTGTCGGGCCCGTCTCTCCAGATTGACGATCCCGAGCAGGCCAATCGCGGCGCTTACATTGCCGCCTATAAAGCTGCGCGCACCCGAGCCGAGGCCTATGCTGAGGCAGCTGACATGAAGGTGGGTCGAGTTTTGAACATCCGCGATGGCGGGCAACAGGGCGTCGGCCCCTATCCGATGATGGCGATGGAGCAGGCTGCGGATGCGCAAATGCGCCCCGTCCCGGTTTCCGCTCCCCCACCGCCGCCGATGATAATGCCCGGCACCAACCGCACCCGCGTTTCGGTGCAGGTGGACTTCGCGCTATCGCCAAAGTAACGCGCGGCCCATGTCCACGCTCACCGTCGCCGCACTGCAATTGCCATTGAGCTCTGCCGATGAGGCCGAGAACATTGCCGCTGTTTCCGCGTTGGTGGAAGCTGCAGCGCAGCAGGGCGCACAGGTAATCCTTCCGCCCGAACTGTTCTCCGGCCCCTATTTCTGCAAGGTCGAGGATGAGGCCCTGTTCGCGCTCGCCCGGCCAACGGGCGAACACCCCTCTGTTATTGCGATGCGGGCACTGGCAGCCAGACTGAAGGTCGCCATCCCCACCAGTTTCTTTGAGCGCGACGGGCATCACTATTACAATACTATGGCGATGATCGCTCCTGACGGCGAGATCATGGGCACTTACCGCAAAAGCCATATCCCTGATGGTCCGGGCTACGAGGAAAAGTATTATTTCCGCCCGGGCAACGATGGTTTCAAAGTCTGGCAACTGTTCGGCCACACCATCGGCGTCGGCATCTGCTGGGACCAGTGGTACCCCGAATGCGCACGGGTGATGGCGCTGATGGGGGCCGAGGTGCTGTTTTATCCTACCGCAATCGGCAGCGAGCCTTACGACGCCGATCTCGACACCAGCCGCATGTGGCGGCGCGCGATGCAGGGCCATGCGGTATCGAACTGTCTGCCCGTGGTGGCAGCGAACCGCACTGGAGTAGAACAGGGCCAGCACTTCTATGGCCACTCGTTCATAACCGACGAATGGGGTGATCTGATTGCAGAATATGGCGGAACCGAAAGTGGCGTTCTGGTCGCCCGGCTCGATCTGACAAGTGCGGCCCGACACCGTGCTGGAATGGGCTTTTTTCGTGACCGGCGACCCGAGCTTTATGGGCGGATAGTACGCGACGAATGAACCGAGCCGAACCCCATCGTTATCTGATCGCGCTGGGCTCCAACCAGCCGCACCACCGGCATGGTAGCCCGCGCAAGGTGCTGATCGCCGCGCTTGCAAGGCTCGATCACAAGGGACTGCACCTCGAAGCGGCTTCGCCGGTTATCGAAAGCGCCCCCCTAGGGCCATCACACCGCCGCTATGCCAACTGCGCCGCGCTGGTCTGCTCAAACTATGATCCACTTGCCCTGTTGAAACGGCTTCAGAATATCGAGGCAAAGTTCGGCCGCCGCCGCATCGGGCGCAAATGGCGCGCGCGGGTACTTGATCTGGATATAGTGATGTGGAACGGCGGAGCCTTCGCGGGCGATGACCTAATCGTCCCGCACCCCGAATTCCGCAACCGCGCCTTCGTTCTCACCCCCGCGCGAGCCATATCCGCCGACTGGCGAGACACAATTTCCGGGCACACAATCCGTCAACTGCACTTTCGTTTGGCCCGCAGCCTGACCCGGCGCTTGACCCAACCCCATTTGCTCCCCTAGGGGGCGATGCCTGGTGAGGGCCCATAGCTCAGTCGGTAGAGCAACTGACTTTTAATCAGTAGGTCGCTGGTTCGAACCCAGCTGGGCTCACCACGCAGTTGCCCGTTTCCGGGTGTTCGGCGTTATAACCGAAGCCTGTCAAGAATACCCCCGACTTTCCGTGCTTTTGCGCGAGGGGAAATGCTTTGCGTAGGTCAGGAGACAGTCT
>JANNZB010000492.1:0-11459 GCA_031410395.1 Novosphingobium sp. | reverse complement strand
CTGTGATCGCCACGGCATTCTGGTGATGAACGAAGCGTTTGACATGTGGCACGTTGGCAAAAATCCTGAAGATTATTCCACCCGTTTCGCCAGCGATTGGCAGGCGCCGCTCACCGCAATGGTGCGATCTTCGCGCAATCGGGCCTGCGTTTTCCTATGGTCAATCGGCAACGAAATTCCGGGGCGATCAACGCCTGAGGGCACCGATTGGGGCTGGAAACTGGCAAACACCGTGCGGCGGATCGATCCGACCCGCCCGGTCACCGCTGCGCTCAATGGCCTGCTCGGGCCGCTCAACAAGGCCGGGGCTGAAACCGCGCGGCCGGGGCATGCCGGTGAAGTGGACAATGCTGCCGCCATGTTCCTTGATGTCGCGGGCTACAACTACCGGCTGGACGATATCGAGCCCGATGAGGTCCAGCACAAGGACCGGCTGGTGGTCGCTACCGAGACCTTTCCGACCGATGCCTGGGGCTATCAGGAACTCGCCAAACGTGCGCCTTATGCGCTGGGGGAATTCCTGTGGACGGCGATGGATTATCTGGGCGAAGCCGGGATTTCTGCGGTCGAGAACGTTTCGATCGACAATAAATTTCCGTTCCCGTTTGTCGGTTGGCCGTGGGTGGTTGCATGGTGCGGCGATGTCGATTTGATCGGCGATCAGAAGGCTCCATCATTTTATCGCGATGCGGTGTGGGGCAAGAGCAAACTTGAATTTGCCGTTCAACGCCCGGTTCCTGCGGGCAAGCGCGAATCCTATTCCACCTGGGGCTGGCACGACGAACTGCAATCGTGGTCGTGGGCGGGCAACGAAGGCAAAGACATGACCGTGCGGTTCTACACTCCGGGAGACCGGGTGGAGTTGTTGCTCAACGGCGCCAAGGTGGCTGAGAAGGCACTCGTTGCCGGTGACAAGATGCGCGGTGAATTGACCGTGGCTTACAAACCCGGCGTGCTTGAGGCGGTGGCGTTTAGTGGGGCCAAGGAAATCGGGCGGCGCAAGCTGGAAACCGTTGGTGCACCGGCCAGCCTTCGCCTTCGGGCTGAAAACAAGGCGATGAAGTCCGGTCGCCAATCGGTGGGTTACGTTTCGGTTGATGTGTTCGATTCGAGCGGGCGGCTGGTGCCCGAAGCTGATGTGAAATTGACACTGGCGCTAACCGGCGCGGCAGAGCTTGCCGGATTCGGCAGCGCCAACCCGCTCGCGGTGGGATCGTTCCAATCGAGCACTGCGCGGTCATTCCGTGGGCGGGCCTTGGCGATCTTGCGCGGGACCGGAGGGAAGGGGCTGGTCAAGCTGACCGTGACCAGCGAAGGGCTTGCGCCCGCATCGCTGACCATGTCGGCGGGTTGAGACGTGGAGATGGTTCGGTCACTCGTCCAGTTTATCAAAGGGGGGGCGCGCGAGGTGGCGGCGCTTGACCATGCGGGCGCGGCGCGGGTGGTTACTGGAACCAAGACTGTGCTTGAGCTTGCCCACGCCGCCATGGCGTCGGGATCATCACTCGCGGAGACTGCCTTGCAGCGGGTGGGTGAGGCGGTTGACCTTGCCTCCGTCACTTATCTCCCACCCATTGACCATGCCGATCCGGCACATTTGCTGGTTTCGGGAACCGGCCTCACGCACTTGGGTTCAGCCGAAGGGCGCGACAAGATGCACAGTGCTGCGGCATCAGGTAATGCAACAGATTCGATGCGTATGTTCCTGATGGGATTTGATAATGGCGCGGGTAAGCCCGCGTGGGGTGAAGTCGGCGCGCAGCCCGAATGGTTCTACAAGGGCGACGGCTCGATACTCACCGCGTGCGGTGCTCCACTGGTTCAGCCGGGGTTTGCTGGGGATGGCGGCGAAGAACCCGAGGTTGCCGGGGTCTATCTCAATGATTCACAAGGTAATCCTGTCCGTTTGGGCTTCGTGTTGGGGAACGAATTTTCCGATCATGTCACCGAACGGGTGAACTATCTGTGGCTCGCTCATTCCAAGCTGCGGCAGGCGGCGCTTGGGCCTGAACTGCTTCTGGGTGAACTGCCTCAAGATATACGCGGCACGTGCCGCATCCGGCGCGGGCAACAAGTGGTGTGGGAAAAACAATGGCTTACCGGCGAAGCCAATATGTCACATTCAATCGCCAATCTTGAACATCACCACTTCAAGAATGCCCAGTTCCGCCGCGCGGGGGACGTTAACGTCCACTTCTTCGGCACCGCGACGCTGTCATTCTCCGATGGCGTCAAGATCGAATCGGGTGACGTGTTCGAAATCGACGCCGATGCCTTCCACCTGCCGCTGCACAATCCCCTTGCCGTGGGCGATGACAACCAATTTGTTGCGCTGGCCTCGCTATGACGGTCAAGATCGGCATCGTCGGCTTCGGCAAGATCGCGCAGGATCAGCATGGTCCGGCGATTGCTGCGTTGCCGAATACGGAACTGGTGGCGATTGCTGATCCCGCAGTCGAGGCCGAGGGCATCGCGTGTTACACCAATATCAACGACATGCTTGAGGCTGAACCGCAGCTTGATGCGGTGGCGATGTGCCAGCCACCGCAAGCGCGCTTTGCCGCTGCCCGCACGGCACTAATGGCGGGCAAGCATGTGCTGCTTGAAAAACCGCCGGGCGCGACGCTTTCAGAGGTTGAGGGCCTTATAGAACTGGCGCGCGAAAAAGGCGTGACGCTGTTCGCCGCCTGGCACAGCCAAGAGGCGTCAGCGGCCAAGGCAGGCCGGGCGTGGCTGGCGGACAAGACGATCCATTCGGTTGCGATCAACTGGAAGGAAGACGTCCGCGTCTGGCATCCGGGGCAGCAGTGGATTTGGCAGCCCGGCGGCTTTGGCGTGTTCGATCCGGGAATCAATGCGCTGTCGCTGCTCACCGCTATCATGCCCGAGACCATGCGGCTGACCGCGGCGGAGCTGTTTACCCCGGCCAACCGCGCCGCGCCGATTGCCGCCAATCTGACCTTGGCAACCGCTAGCGGCGTGCCGATCTCGGCGGAGTTCGATTTCCGCCAGACCGGCCCGCAAAACTGGGATATGGTGGTCGAAACGGCATCTGGAACGCTGCTGCTGCAACAGGGCGGTAATCTGATGTCGATTGACGGACACGCAAAGGCTTGCGGCACGGAAGGCGAATACCCGCGCCTCTACCGCCGCTTTCTTGACCTCATAAGCCAGGGCAAAAGCGATGTTGATCTTGCGCCGCTGAAGCTGGTGGCCGATGCGTTCATGATCGGGCGTTTTACCCTGGTCGAACCTTTTGATGATTGAACGCACACCCATGAACAAATCCAGACGCCCCGGCCCCGAACGACTCCATCAGCAGGTGGCGCGCAAAATCGGCAGCGCCATCCTATCGGGTGAGTTCGCTCCCGGCGAACATCTGGTCGGTGAGGTGTTGCAGTCTGCGGCGATGGGCGTTTCGCGCACCGCCTATCGCGAGGCGATGAAGATCCTTGCCGCCAAGGGTCTGATCGAAAGTCGCCCCAAGGCCGGAACCCACGTAACCCCGCGCAGCCGTTGGGCGCTGCTCGATCCCGATGTGCTGGCATGGACCTTCACGGGCGAGCCCGACCCCGCCTATGTCCGCGATCTGTTTGAACTGCGCGGGGTGATCGAACCGGCCGCCGCCTCCCTCGCCGCCGAACGGCGCAGCGAGGCGCAGGTTGCGGGAATGCGCGCGGCGCTTGTGGTGATGGGCAGCAAAGGCCTCGCTACAGAAGAAGGACGCCAAGCCGATACCGATTTTCACCGGCTTTTGCTCGAAGCAACTCGCAATGCCGTGCTGCTGTCGCTTGCCGGATCAGTTGGCGCGGCGGTGCAGTGGACCACCCATTTCAAACAGCAAAAACACATCGCGCCGCGCGATCCTCTGCCTGAGCATGTGGCACTTTGCGAAGCGATTGCCGCTGGCGATCCAAAGCGCGCCCAGGCGGCGATGGATGAGCTCTTGCGCCTTGCATTTGAGGATATGTCTTAGAAATTTCTTATAACTACATAATATACATTAATAATAAAAAAGATAGACACGGGAAAATACGATGACCACTCTCCAAAGATCGGCCTGTCTGCGGACGACCCTGCTGCTCGCTACTGCGCTGGCGTCCAATCCGGTCTGTGCGGATGACTTAGATCCGGTACCCGCCGCATCCTCATCGCCAACTCTCGAACAACAATTTCAAGATCCGCCGCAATCCGCCCGCCCGCGCGTCTGGTGGCACTGGATGAATGGCAACATCTCCAAGGATGGCATCGCCAAGGACATGGCTTGGATGAAGCGCATCGGCATCGGCGGCCTGCAGAATTTCGATGCCGCGCTGCAAACCCCGCAGGTGGTGGACAAGCGGCTGGTCTATATGACCCCCGAATGGAAGGATGCCTTCCGCTTCGCCGCACATGAGGCGGACCGGCAGGGGCTTGAACTGGCGATTGCTGCCTCGCCGGGCTGGTCAGAAACTGGCGGGCCGTGGGTGCCAGTGGAAGACGGATTAAAGAAACTTATCTGGAGCGAGCTGGCCTTACCGGGTGGCAAAAGGTTCAGCGGTGCACTGCCCGCGCTTCCCGCCGATACAGGTCCGTTCCTGACGGCGCACGCTCCGCCAAGCATTGAAGAGATGATATCGGGAGCCAAGGCGCCCGAACCGCCAAAATTTCATGCCGACGTGCGCGTGCTGGCTTTTCCGGTCGGCAAGTTGGCAACGGCATCGGCCGCTGCGGTTACAACAGCGGACGGCAAAGTAGTTGATGCTGCCGCGCTGGGGGATATCGATCTCAATTCAGCGGTTGCTATCCCCCGCACCGGCAGGGAAACGGTGCTGAACTTTTCCTATGCCACGCCGCAGACCTTTTCTGCTGCTTCGGTGTTCCTCCCGGGTGCATCAAATGCCTTTATTGGTTCCAACGTTTTGCCTCGGCTCGAAGCGAGCAGTGATGGTGCTTCGTGGAATTTGGTAACAGAAATGCCAATTGGTATTGCGCCCACCACCACCAGCTTCGCGCCGACAACAGCGCGCCTGTTTCGCTTTGTCTTCGGGCCAAACAAGGTGCCCGCCATGCAGCTGGGGACGATAGCGCCAGGGGTCGATGTCGGCGCTCTCTATGGCGGTCTGGCCATGCCGACCACGCCGATGCTCAGGATCAGTGATCTGCGACTGATTGGCGAGGCGAAGGTAGATCGCTTCGAGGCCAAAGCGGGTTTCGCAATTGAGCCTGATTACTATGCTTTGAGCCAAGGTGTGCCCGAAGCGCAGGGCGTGGCGGCTTCCGCAGTGATCGATATTTCCGAGCACATGAAGCCAGACGGCACGCTCGACTGGACACCGCCGAAGGGCACTAACTGGCGGGTGTTGCGGCTCGGCTATTCGCTGCTCGGCACAACAAATCATCCTGCGCCGAAAGAGGCCACCGGGCTTGAGGTTGACAAGTTCGATGGTGACGCGGTGCGGCGCTACCTCAATCACTACATCGGCATGTACAAGGATGCTGCCGGGCCAGATATGATCGGTGCGCACGGGGTGCAGGCGATTTTAACCGATTCGATTGAGGTCGGTGCAGCCAACTGGACCCCGCGCATGGTCGAGCGGTTCAAGGCTCTGCGCGGCTATGATCCGGTGCCATTCATGCCCGCGCTCACCGGCACGATTATCGGATCGCGCGCGGCAAGCGACAGGTTCCTTTACGATTACCGCCGTACGCTCGCCGATCTGATGGCGTCCGATCACTACGGCGTTGTCGCCGAAGTTGCCCATGCAAACGGCCTCAAGGTTTACGGCGAGGCGCTGGAGGACCGGCGGCCGTCGCTCGGCGATGATATGTCTATGCGGGCCCATGCGGATATTCCTATGGCGGCTATGTGGACGCATGATCGCAGCACAGGGCCTAAGCCCTCCTATGTGGCGGATATCAAAGGCGCGGCTTCGGTAGCGCATATCTATGGGCAGAATCTGGTCGCGGCGGAATCGATGACGGCATTCATGTCGCCATGGGCTTTCGGGCCGGCGGACTTGAAGCGGGTGATCGATCTGGAATTTGTTCTGGGGGTCAACCGTCCGGTGATCCACACTTCGGTGCACCAGCCGGTCGATGACAAGAAGCCGGGACTGTCGCTGTTCATTTTTGGCCAGTATTTCAACCGGCATGAGGCCTGGGCAGAGCTTGCGCGGCCCTGGGTTGATTACATGTCACGCAATTCGCTGATGTTGCAGCAGGGCCGCAATGTTGCCGATGTCGGATACTTTTACGGCGAAGAGGCGCCGCTTACCGGACTTTATGGCTGGAATCAGATTGCCGATGCGCCAACGGCCCATGCCTATGATTTCGTCAGTGCCGATGCGCTTATCGGCAAATTGCGCAACGATGGCGGCGATTTGGTTGCGAGCGGCGGCGCGCGGTATCGCGCGCTGTATCTCGGTGGTTCATCGCGCAAGATGACGCTACCGGTGCTGGCCAAGCTGGCAGCGCTGGTTGAGGGTGGGGGGACTGTTGTTGGCCTGAAGCCCGAAAGCGATCCCAGCAACGGCGGCGATGCGGCGGTGAGGTCGGCGCTGGTGGCGAAGCTATGGCCGGGCGGCGATATGGCGCAGGTCGGCAAAGGCCGGGTGGTTGCTTCCACCGATATCGAAGCCGCGCTCAAGTCCATTGGCGTCGCGCCGGATTTCACCGTAACCGGCGCGAGCAAAAGCGCTTCAATCCCCTTCATCCACCGCAAGCTGACCGATGGCGACAGCTACTTTATCGTTAATCGCAGCGGCACGGCAGAAAAGTTTTCCGCGCATTTCCGCGTGACGGGTAAGGTGCCTGAATTGTGGCACGCGGAAACAGGTGCGTTTGAACCCGTGAGCTACACGATAGCCGATGGCAAAACCGTGGTGCCGCTCGATCTCGCACTGGATGATGCGGTGCATGTGGTTTTCTGCAAGGATGCTGCCGCCAGCGCGTTCACCGCTGCGCCGCCGCAACAGGCTGTGCTTGCCACATTTAATGCCCCATGGACCGTTCGCTTCCAGTCTGGCCGCGGTGCGCCTGAAAGCGCCAACTTCGCCAAGCTCGCGCCGCTTGATCAGAACGCCGATCCGGCGATCAAGTACTTCTCGGGCGAAGCCACATACGAGCAGAACTTCAAGGCGCCAAAGGGCTGGAAAGCGGGTCAGCCGCTGTGGATCAATCTGGGCGAGGCGCGCGAGGTTGCTCAGGTTAGCGTCAACGGTGTGGCGGCGGGCTATGCCTGGCACGCGCCATACCGCATCGACATCAGCAAGCAGGTGAAACGCGGAACCAACCACATTGCCATCAAGGTTGCCAATTTGTGGGTCAACCGGATGATCGGCGATGCCCAGCCCGGGGCCAGCAAAGTCGCCTGGTTCGCCGGTCCCGGCTATCGCAAAGATGCGCCACTGCGCCGCTCGGGGCTGATCGGGCCGGTGACCTTGTCAGGTGTTGCGGCTGGCAAGCCATAGAGCGGCCAGACGGTGGCTCAGCGCTGTTTTGCCATATAGGCGATCAGCAGCGCACGCTGAGCGGGGTCGCTGACGGCGATTACCATGCGGGTGCCCGGCACCAGTTTGCCCGGCGCGGCCAGATACTTGTCAAGATTGGCCGCTGTCCAAACGAGCTTTGAAGCCTTGAGCGCAGGCGAATAGGTCTTGTACGTGCTGCCTGCCGCCTTGCGTCCCACCACCCCGCGCAGGTTGGGGGCGAGCGGCCCAGACGCGCCGCCGGGGGCAACCGTATGGCAGGCCTGACACCGCTGCTTGAACGGCGCTTCGCCCGGGTCGGCTTGCGCCAAGGCTGCGGGCGCGAAAGCCAAACCCGCAACGAGCATGGCGGGCAGGGCGATTTTGCGCTTGGTCTTGGTCATGGTTTGGCCTCGGCATATTGGGAGATTGGCAAAAACGGGTAAGCGGTGCAGGATGTAGGCTTGATGAACTGGTCGCTTGGTTACTTGCGCCCCGGCTTTTTCTGCCGCGCAAGCTCAAGCCGCGATTGCGCGCGGACATATTGGCGGAGACCCTCGATCACCGGTTTGCTGAAAATGCCGAAGCTCGGCATTCCGCGCTGGATCAGCGCACCATCGTGGACCACGGCATAAAACGCATCAGGATCGAGCGTGATCGCACTTTCGCGCAGATCAGGTGCTGGCCCGCCCGCGCCAATCGCCGCCTTGCCGTGGCAGGCGCCGCAAGCGAGGAACAGGTTTTGGCCCATGGTGATCGCCTTGGGATCGAGCTTCTCTGACGGATTTTCCTGCACTGCAACCTTTGACGTCGGGCGTGGCAGGTTCTGCATAACTGCCTTGCCGCCGAGCGTGTAGGTTACCAGCCGGCGCGGCATGGCATATTTCCACCCAGCCACAGCAGGACCACCGACCGCGGCAACCGATCCGCCATAACCTGCCAGCACCGAGACATATTGTTTGCCGCCGCTCGACCACACCGTCGGCGCAGCGATGATGCCCATGCCGACATAGTTCTTCCACAGCGCCGCGCCGGTGGCGGCATCATAGGCACGGAACCAGCCGTCCGCCGTTCCCTGAAACACCACGCCGCCCGCCGTTACAGCGGTGCCGCCATTGAAATAGCTCGTTTGCCGCACCTTCCAGCGCGCTTTTTGCGTCACCGGATCCCAGGCCACAAGCGTGCCCGTGCCGTCACCGGGTTCCGTCTTGACGTTGCCGACGACCATTCCGCCGACCTTCAGTTCATCCGCCGCCGGTTCGCCTTTATACCAGCGCACCCCAGCCTGCATTGTCGGCACATAGACCAGCCCGGTTTTTGGGCTGTAGGCCATCCGCATCCAGCTGTGCGCGCCGGTGCCATTGGGATAGATCACCGACGATCCGCTTTCATAGCGGATACCCTTGCGCTCCACCGGACGGCCAGTTGCGAGGTCAATCCGCTCGGCCCAGTTCTGCTTGGCGATTTGCCCCGCAGAGATCAGCTTGCCGTCATTCCGGTCTAGAACATAGAAAAAGCCGTTTTTCGGTGCCTGCATCAGCACCTTTCGCGGCGATCCCTCGATGGTCAGCGTCGCCAGTGTCATCTGCTGGGTGCTGTCATAATCCCACGAATCGCGCGGGTTTACCTGATAGTGCCAGACATATTTGCCGGTATTGGCATCGAGCGCAACGATGGAGGCGGTGTAAAGGTTATCGCCGCCACCGGGGCTGCGCTTTTCTGGATCGTAATCATAGGCATTCGCGGTGCCGACATAGACCCGGCCAAGCTCGGCATCGAAGGTCATCGAATCCCACGGGCCGCCGCCGCCGCCATTGGTTTTCCAGAACGGGCCATTCCATGTTTTGGCCGCAGCCTCCATCGCCGCATCGCCCTTGTTCGCCTCTGGACTGGCGGGGACGACATAGAACTTCCACACCATCGCGCCGCTGGTCTGGTCCCATGCCGAAACATAGCCGCGCATCCCAAAGTCTGCGCCACCCTGACCGATGATGACCTTGCCCTGAAACACGCGAGGTGCGCCGGTAATCGTCTGGCCGCCTTTGGGATCGGTGGTTTCCGCCTCCCACAGCTTTTGCCCTGTCAGCGCATCGAGAGCGAACAACCGGCCATCGAGCGCAGCGGAGAAGATCTTGCCGTTGTCATAGGCCACCCCGCGATTGGCCCCGAAGCTGTAGTTCATCTTCATCGGGTTGTGATCCCAGATCTTGGGCTCAAACTTCCAGCGCAGCGCGCCGGTTGTGCCATCAACCGCATAGACATCGCCATAAGAGCCGGTGAAATAGAGCGTGCCGTCGGCCACCACAGGCGCGGCCTGAAGCGAGGCTTCACCGGGCAGTTCGAGTGACCATGCCAGCCCCAGCTTGCCGGCATTACCCGTGCCAATCGCATCGAGGCGGCTGAACCCGGTCTCATCGCTATCCCCATTGACGCCGCGCCAATCGGCGCCGCTGCCTATGGCGGGCGAGGGGGCGGCACCGAGCGAGCCGGTGAACACCAATGCGGCCAATCCCGCAGCCGCTGCAGCCAACCGTTTCATCGGTATTCTCCCAAGGTTTTGGATGTTATGATCCACATTGGCTCATAAAAATTCCCGGGTCAACCGCAGTTATTTACATGTAATCTTCGGCTGATGGTGCAGGATCGGCGTTTAGCTGCGCGAGCGATGTGGGGGCGCCTTTTCCGATCCACAAGGCCAGCGCGATTGCAAACAGTATCAACGGGATCGCCCGCCAAAACGGGGCCATCCGCGGGGCGGCCATATCGTCGGGAAAATCCCGAGATCCTGTGATCATTGGCGGCACGATACGGTCCTTTTTGACCACAGTGTAATAAACGATCGCCGCGATGTGAATGACTACGAACAGCAGGATGAGGTAGAAACCAAGCTCGTGAAATTCACGCAACGCCTCGGCAGTATCATAGGACACCAGATAGTTGAGCGGACCCGATTCGATTCCGTCAACGTCTTGCGTGAACAGTCCAATTGCCACTTGCGCCACAAGCAGCCCCAGCATGGCAATCACGCTCCATCCACCCAAAGGATTGTGGCCTGCCGAGGGCACATAGCTGCCATTGCGCAGCCCGCGCAAATAGGTGACCACTACCGCCGGGCTTCGGAAAAAATTGCCGAACCGCGCAGAATCGCTTCCGATGAAGCCCCACAAAATTCGAAACACCACTAACCCGAGCATAATCAGCCCGCACTTTTTATGGAGATCAATTTTGCCGTACTCTGCGGTCCACCACAGCGCCGGGATCAGCGCGACAAAGCTCCAGTGGACCAGCCGGACTGGCAGGTCCCACAGCGCGTTGCGCCGCAGACCAACCGCCATTAGTCTTTCGCTTTGAACTGATCGTGGCAGCCCTTGCATGCGCCGCCAACGCCGGGGAAGGCGGCCTTTACCTGCGCCATATCATTGGTTTTCGCGGCGCTTTGCATGGCTTTCGTGCCGTCAGCCAGTTTGGCGAGCGCGAGCTTGAACTCAGCCGGCTTTTGCCAGATCGCGGGTAGGGCGTGGGTTTTTACCCCGGCTTCAGGACCGCTTCCTTTGGGGAAGAAGCCATGCACTTTTCCCGCAGCCTTGGCCAAAGCATCGGCGTTGGTCTTGAGAACTGCGAAATCAGCCGCGGGGGCTTTCATCTGATCCATGATGCCCTTGAAGGATTTACCCATCACCTTGAAATTAGCTTGGCGCGCGGCAATTGTCTGAGCCGGAGAGGCTGCCACAGCCATGACCGACACGGTCGCGAGGCCGAGCGCAGTAGCAAGCAGAGTAACAGATTTACGGTTCATCGCCAATTCTCCAAAGTTTCGACATTTGTAACCACTGGAATATGGTCCACAAGTCACGAATTGTATCTGCGTGATAAGTTTTTGCGAATGATCGGGCTGTGCCACGCTTGTTTCGGCCATCAAGGCGTGCAGGTTTTCGATCCCGTCGCCCAATCGACGGCGTTTTCCAGCATCAGTTGATAGTGCGGCTCGGTGTAGGCTTCAGGCAGGTGGCC
>JANNZB010000491.1:0-4840 GCA_031410395.1 Novosphingobium sp. | reverse complement strand
CCAGTCCGCCCTGATCGCCGTAAGCACGAATTCTGAGCCCATTTAGTTCGCCTACCTCAATCTGACTGGCGAGCAGCACCCCGCGCGCGCCATTTTCAAAGCGCAGCAGGATAGAGCAGTCATCGTCCAGCTGGCGGCCCGGCACCACCGCGCTCAGATCGGCAAGCAGTTCAGTCACTTTCAGCCCAGTAACGAATTCGGCGAGCTGGAAGGCATGAACGCCAATATCGCCGATGCACCCCCCAAAACCGGCTCGTGCAGGATCAACACGCCATTCAGCCTGCTTGCCTAGCGCCTCACCCGCAAGCCAGCCTTGAGGATATTCCACAACCACCTTGCGCATCGAACCTAGCGCCCCGGCCGCAACGCGTGCTCGCGCCTCACGAACCAGCGGGTAACCGGAATAGGTATAAGTCAAGCCGAGCGGCAGGCCTGCCGCGTGAACCAATCCTGCCAGTTCATGAGCCTCTGCCAGAGTTGCAGTGAGCGGCTTGTCCGTCATCACCGGGATTCCCGCCGCCAGTGCGGCTCGCGCAGCTGGCAAATGATGGTGATTGGGGCTGACGATAGTAACGAAATCAATCGGGTCGACACGGATCTTTTCGCCAGCGAACATGGCGGCAATGTTGCCATAAACGCGCAAGGGATCGATACGATAGGTCGCGCCCGCTTCTCTGCTGCGAGCCGAATCGCTGGAAAACGCTCCTGCGACCAGTTCAATCTCGCGATCAAGCTCTGCCGCAATCCGGTGAATCGGGCCAATGAAGGCACCCGGACCGCCGCCGATCATTCCCATGCGCAAGCGCCGCATGCCTATCTCCCTATAAGTTCTATTTGTAACGATGGTTCTAGTTTGATAGTGACGATTTCGTCAAGTGGAGAGGCAACAATGACTGCCTGCCAAGGGAGGTTTCATGAACGCCATTGCAGGCTATTTCCGTCAACTCACGCTAAAGCCGCAAGGCATAACCGTGGTGATCGCCGCCTTCCTGCCGATCATCGCCATTGTTTCGATGTTCCCGGTTGTGCCGACACTGATCGCGCATTTCGCGTCCGATCCCGATGCCAAGGTCAAGGTGCCGCTGATGGTGGCCGCTCCGGGTCTGGCAATCGCCATTCTCGCCCCGTTTGCTGGCTATTTTGTTGACCGTTTCGGGCGTCGCAAGCTTCTGCTGTGGTGTACGTTCTTTTATGGTGTATTCGGCTGCGCACCGCTGGTTCTTGAAAACCTGAACGCCATCTTCGCAACGCGCCTGCTGCTGGGCGTAACCGAAGCCGGTATCCTGACCGGCGTCAACACGCTCATCGGCGACTATTGGGATGATAAAGGACGCAAGAACTGGTTGTTTCTGCAAGGCGTGCTGGGCCCGTTTCTTGCCGCATTCGTTACCTTGGCCGCGGGTTTTTCCGCCAAGTTGATGTGGAACGGGGTGTTCCTGATCTACCTTGTCGCGTTCATTATCTGGATCGCCATGGTGCGTTACATCTTTGAGCCGACGCGATCTGAAGCTGACCAACAATTCGACGCAATCGAGACGCCGACCAGCGCCTTCCCAATGAAAGCAGCTTTGATGGTCGCTGCGGTGACGATGTTCTCCTCCGCGCTTTATTACGTTTTCATCATCAGCGGGGGCCTTGCCTTCCACGAGATTGGTGTGACGGATTCGGCCAAGGTGGGCGAGCTGACGTTTGTTCCAAGCCTTTTCGTCATGGTTGGTGCGGCAATATTTCGTCTGCTGGCCGGTCGCGGCAATGCTGTGCAACTTGGCACGTTCCTTTCGCTGATGGGGATGGGCCTTGCCGGGATCGGCCTGTCACGTACGGTTCCTGAAATGCTGATTGCGCTGGTCATTCAGCAGACCGCTGCGGGCATGGCGGTGCCGACGCTGATTTCGTGGGCACAGACCAAATTCGATTTCAAACATCGCGGTCGTGGCATGGGATTCTGGACCGGAGCCTTCTTCTTCGGGCAGTTCACATCCCCATGGATTGTTCACCGCCTCGATCTGTCCACTGGCACGGTCAAGGGGGCATTCGTGGCCATGGGGATCGTTGCGCTGGCAGGTATGGCCATCGCCTTCACCAACGCCGCGCGCACTGCAAAAAATCGCTAATATTGGGAGTCAAGATCATGAAACGGACGAAGCTTCTTTTCGCCATTCTTGTTATTGCCACAGCCGCGTCTGCCGTTCCTGTGAGCGCGCAAGAAAACTTTGTCGTTCAATACGACTACAGCCGCAAGATTGACTATGCTGGCGAGGTTTTGCTTGGCACCGGTCCGGGTCAGCCCAAAGAGGAATGGTTCAGACAGAACGGTTCATTGCAGGTCCGCAATGTCGAGCAGGCGACGATTACCCCTTTTCTCCCCGATCCTGCGGCAAATACCGGAGCGGCCGTGATCGTGGCACCGGGCGGCGCATTTCTGGGGCTGGCTATCGAGGAAGAAGGGTATCGGGTAGCCCGCTGGCTGACTGACCACGGCATCGCCGCGTTCGTACTGAAATATCGCGTGCTGCAGACCCCCGCTGATCCTGCGACCTTCCGGCGCGAGGTCGTTGCCATGCGCCGGGGCACTGGCAAGGCCAGCTTTGCACCGCCAGCCGATACTCCGGCGCCAGCCTTGGCTGACGCACAGGCAGCCATCCGCTTTGTTCGCACCCATGCGACGCAGTACGGCATTGCTCCTGATCGGGTCGGCATAATGGGCTTTTCAGCCGGTGCCATGACAACGATGAGCGTCGCGCTCGCCAATGTTGCTGACGCGCGGCCCGCGTTCATCGCGCCGATCTATGGACGGCAGAGCGCGGTGACGCCGCCATTGAACCCGCCGCCACTTTTTATAGCATTGGCAACCAACGACCCCTTGTTCTGGAAGGGCGAGACCGGCCTTGTCGATAGCTGGGGAAAGGCCGGAGGGAAGGTAGAGTTCCACCTATTTCAGAACGGCGGCCACGGTTTTGGTCTGGGTGCAGCGGGCACCACAACGGTCGACTGGATGGACGGTTTCCGGCGCTGGCTCGACGTCAATGGATTGCTAGCGAAGAAGTAAGGGCTGCTCGCAACAGCCTGTCGTCACAGATTGATGGTCAATGTAAAGCCCTGTTCTTCAGCGTGACGGGCGACCCGCAGCACGATTTCGCCAGTAATGGCCTGCCAGCCGTTCTGCCACCGACGCATCACCTTTGGCTCAATGGGCACTGTAATTCGGCGCTCCTCGCCTGCTGCCATATGCACCTTGGCGAAACCAACCAGCGTACACTCGGGCGCGCCGCGGTAAAGCTGGATGACGTCTGATCCTGCGCGACTTGAACGGTTGCGAACAGTAACGGAGATACCTTGGCCCTCCACCGCCACATCGCTCCACTCGAAACGGGCATAGCCCATGCCGCTACCGAATGCGTGGCGAGCCGGGGTGCCATTGCTGACAAGACCGCGATAACCGATTAGCGTACCCTCGCTGTAGGACAACGTTCCATCAGTAGCTGGTTGGAGGACATAGCCGCAATAATCAGCCTCTGTGCGCGCGATGGATACCGGCATCCGCCCACCCGGCTCGCAATTCCCGGCCAATACATCGGCCAGCGCCGTCGCAAAACCTTGCCCCGGATACCATGCCACCAGCAGGGCAGCGCAGGCGTCGCCCCATTCGGCGTCAAAGGCATGGCCTACATTGACTATCGCTGCGGTCCGCGGATTTACCGCAGTCACCGCCTCTATCAGCCGCAGCTGATCGGGTGCCAGTCTCGTGTCGGGCCGGTCCTTGCTCTCCACGCTTGAATCAGAAGTTTCGCCAACGATCAGGAACACCGCGTCGGCCTGCTTCGCCGCGTCCACCGCGCGCGCCAGCATCGCCGCCGGGCTGTCAGGCGAACGAATTCCGTACCACAGACCTTGCACTCGCGCTCCGGCATAGCGGAACTCAATCGTGACGGTGACCTCGCGACCAGCCTCAAGCTTTATTTCAGCGACATCGGCATCGCCGCGTTTGAGCACGCCCATGACGTCCTTCGCCTCAAGTGGGCCGCCAGCGGCAAGCAGTTCTGCGCCGTCGACGAGTATCTTCGCTTCGCCGGTAGCGCCCAGATAGAGGCGGTGTGTGCCAGAAAGCTGTGGGGTAAAGCGGCCGCTGGCACGGATCGAACCCGGCACATCAAAACGGCCCTGCGTGTGCTGGCCGTGGAACCACACCAGTGAATTGGTCGCCCGAGTTTCACTGGTGAGCGGTGTGCCAGAGCAATCCGCGCTGGCGTAATAGTCAATCGTCATCCCCATCGCGCAGCCATCACCGATATCGCGCGCGGGGGACACCGGCATGGCGGGCAGTCGTGGTTGGGGATCTACCCCGGGTTCGAACAGGATTTCACAATGCGAACCAAAGCGCGCCCGTATTGCCTCGATTGGCGTCATTACATCAGGAGCAACGGCGATTTTGGCGAACGTGCCGCCTTGATAGCATGGCGCCGCAGCGTTTGGCCCAATCACCGCGATCCGTTTTACCGAGGCAGGATCAAGCGGCAGCATGCCGCCCTCATTACGCAGCAGTACCATCCCGGCAGCGGCGGCTTCCGCCAGCACAGCATGCGCATCAGCATCGGCCATTGGTGCAAATTTGGGACCGGTGACCCGGCGAGCAGTTGTCGCGACGCGCGCAGCCGCATCAGCCACGCGGTGTGGCGGCACCAGACCGGCGTTGACTGCCTCTACGGCCTTAGGACCAAGGAAGCGGAACGGCCCCGGCATTTCCAGATCAAGTCCGCCATTCAGCGCGCCCTCGGTCGAATGGGTGCCGAACCAGTCACTCATCACCAAGTAGGGGAATTGCCACTCACCCTTGACGATG
>JANNZB010000490.1:0-8530 GCA_031410395.1 Novosphingobium sp. | reverse complement strand
CGAGCTATCATAGGGGCTAATGCGGACGAGGCGGTGAACTCCGCTTTCGGTTTTGGCATAGCCATAGGCGTTTTCGCCCTTGATCTGAATCGTCGCCGACTTGATCCCGGCCTGCTCACCCGCCTGATATTCGATCACGTCAACCTTGAACCCGCGCTTTTCGCCCCAGCGCGAATACATCCGGAGCAGCATTTCGGCCCAGTCCTGGCTTTCAGTGCCGCCAGCGCCTGCGTGAATTTCGACGAAGGTGTCGTTGCTGTCCGCTTCGCCTGCTAGCAGTGCCTGAATCTTGTCGCGGTCTGCCCGATCCGCCAGCGCAGCAAGCGCGGCGAGACCTTCTTCGGTAGTCGCTTCGTCTCCCTCAGCCTCACCGAGTTCAACATATTCGATGGCGTCGGCCATTTCCGCCGAGATCGATTTGACCGCGCCAATAGCCGCTTCCAGCCGCCGCCGCTCTTTCATTACCGCTTCAGCTTCCTTGGGGCTGTCCCACAGCTTCGGGTCTTCGACGCGCGCGTTGAGCTCGTCGAGCCTCCGCAGCGCACGGTCCCAATCAAGGAACTTGCGCACCAGCGCCAGCGCGGCACCGATTCGATCAATATGAGCCTGCCCTTCGGCACGCATGGCCTAACACTCCGTCATTCTGGCCGTCATTTTGGCCGTCGATATGGCGGACCGCTTAGCGGAGCAGCAGCGATTGTAAAGCTGGGGTGCTATAAAGCGACTGAGCGTCAATCAGCCTTTCTTGGCCTTGAGCCCCTTTACCGCCTCAAGTGTCAGCCGGACGTGATCCGCTGGGCTCATGTCTGAATGAACCAGCACGATCTTGCCATTGCGGCTGATCACGTAGCTTGTGCGCTTGGTGAGGCCCAAAGGAACACCTACCACCTTCAGCGCCACGTCATAGGCCTTCACCACTTCAGGCTTGGCGGCTGCAACAGCGAATTTGTCACGGCATTCTTCGGTCGAAAAGCGCTTGAGCGTGGGTACATCATCATTCGACATGCCGATCACCGTAGCACCAGCCGCGTTGAAATCGGCGGTGGCTTCGGCAAAGGCATGGGCTTCAATCGTGCAGCCCTTGGTGAAGGCCTTCGGGTAGAAATAGAGCACCACAGGACCATTCTTTAGCGCTTTTTTAAGGCTGAAGGAGAAATCCTTGCCGCCCAATGCGCCATCGGCGGTGAAATCTGGCGCTTTTGCCCCGACCTTCAATTCGGCGGAAGCAGGGATTGATACACACGCGGCGGCAAAAGCGGCAAACGTGGCGAGCGAAGCGATGCGGTTCATGATCATGGGTCAGACTATGCGCGCACTAATCTATTACGTCCAGAGCGGCTAGTAAACTCCGCCCTGCTGTTCGGCAAAGTTGCCGCCCGCAGGTTTGGCTTCACATCTTCGCTAACCGCCGCCTTGGCCTGGCGCGCCCTTCGCAGCGTGCCGAGCAGAGCATCGCGCTGGGCGACGAGCGCATCTTCGCGGCTCTCACGTTCGGGCACGGTTTGCGCCTTGAACGCCTCCCAGATGATCTGCGCATGTGGATCACCACTCGCGCCGCCGCCAAAGACCTGTTTGCCGCTGACCCGGTCTACCATCGCTAGATGGACATCGGCGGGAGCGGAAATGGGCACCCGCGTCCAGCGCGCGCGGGTTGCCTGCACAACCTGCTTGAATATCGGTGCCGCAAAAGTACCGCCCTGAACATAGCCGCCGAGCGAACGCGGCTGGTCAAACCCAAGATAAACGCCGCCGACATAATCCTGATTACCGCCGCAGAACCACACATTGGTCGGCCCCGTGGTTGTGCCTGTCTTGCCGAACAGTGGCAGGTTGAGGTCCGCCAGCACCACCGCGGTACCGCGCTGGACAACGCCTTCAAGCATGTGGACCACCTGATACGACGTGCGGGCATCGATAACCTGTTTGCCGACTTGCGCGAAACGCGGCATCGGCTTGCCGTCCCATTCGGCCATATTGCAATTATCGCAGCGCCGGGTGTCGGCGCGCCAGATGGTCTTGCCATTGCGATCCTGCACATAATCGATCAGCGACTGCTGGAACTGAACCCCGTGATTGGCCAGCGCCGCATAGCCATTGACCATCTGTGCCACGGTGGTTTCGCCTGCTCCCAAAGCGAAAGAAAGATAGGGCTTGTAGTTACCAATCCCGACCTTTGCGATCTGTTTGACGACGTGATCCATACCGGTATCATTGGCGATATGCACTGTCATCAGGTTGCGTGACTGTTCAAGGCCCCAGCGCATGGTGTGAACGCCACCAGCGCCCCGCATGTCGAAATTGCGAAAGCACTTCTGGCCAAGCGAAGCGCCCTGATACACGCAGAAGCTTTGATCGGGCACCATCGTCGAAGGGGTCATGCCGTAATCAAGCGCGGTGGCATAAACGAAGGGCTTGATCGTTGATCCCGGTTGGCGCTCAGCCTGGGTCGCGCGGTTGAATGAGCCTAGACCGGCATCGAACCCGCCCTGCATGGCATAGACCCGTCCGGTATGCGGGCTTTGCATCATCATCCCGCCGGATACCTCAGGAATGGATTGCACCGCCCACGCCTTGCCAGCCGGGGCAGCCGCAATCACGTCGCCCGCTTTTAAAGCTTGCGGCAAGTTGGCCAAAGACGATGTTGACCCGTCAGCAAAACCAATGCTGGCATTGGCACCTTGACGATTGATCACGATGCCTACCCGCCAATCTTTGTAGGCAACACTGCGATTGGCAGTTTGCAGGATAGATAGCCACGTATCGCTCGTCACCGCAAAATGATCGATCGGTCCCGCCCATGCACGGCCGGAGTTGTAACGCATCAGCCCCCCGCGCAGCGCATCCTGCGTTGCTTTCTGCATTACCGGATCAAGCGAAGTGCGCACCCACAGTCCGCCGGCGTAGATGCTGTTTGGCCCCGAATCTGCATTTTCGCCGTACTTCTCGATCAGGCGGCGCCGGACTTCTTCAACAAAATATCCGGTCGAAGGATCGTAAGTGCTTACCCTGCGCGGGATGATGCCCAACGGTTGAGCCTTGGCGGCGGCGGCAACGTCGGGCTTGACCCAATCGTTCTTGACCATCTGATCAAGCACCCAGTTTCGGCGTTCGGTGGCCTGACCCTCATGCCCGATGCGCCCATAGGTCTCAGGTGCCTTGGGCAGAATGGCAAGGAAAGCCGCTTCATGCAGCGCCAGTCCATCAACGTCTTTGCCGAAATAGGCCTGTGCCGCCGCTTCGACCCCAAACGATTGACGTCCAAGCGGGATCTCGTTGAGGTAAAGCTCAAGGATCTGCTGCTTGTTGAGCACACCTTCGATGCGCCGTGCGAGCACCATTTCCTTGAACTTGCGGCCGAGCGAATATTCGTTGCCGATCAGGATATTCTTGGCGACCTGCTGGGTGATCGTTGACGCACCCTTCGCGCGTTTTCCCGAACCGACCTTGGCGACATAGTCCACCACCGCACCCACCAGCCCGGTATAATCGACCCCGCCGTGTGTCCAGAAGGATTTGTCTTCGGCGGAAAGGTAAGCGTTCACCACCATCTGCGGGTAATCGACGAAGCGCAGCTGCACCCGGCGTTCACGCGCATAGGAATAGACGATTTCGCCGTTGACGCCGCGTACCATTGTCGGCAGCGGCGGTTGATAAGTTAGCAGGCGGTCCGCTGAAGGCAGCGTCCGCAAGACGGTTACCCAAACGATGAGGTAGAGCAGCAGCAAACCGCCCAGCAATCCACCGCCAATGCGGAAACGGCGGCTCTCTCGCCAATTTCCGCGAAACCATTCCGCCCAACCGCCCGCCTCTCGGCGGATGCGATAACGGAGTGGTTCGGAAACACTATTGTCGGCCATGGTGCGCCTCTAGCATGCTCATTCGCTGTGATGCCAGCGCGATTGCGACTAATTGCCTCAGCCCGGCTGATGCCGCGCGAAATAAACGCGGATGGCCTGCGCGGTCGTTTTGGCAAACGCATCGCGGCCCTCACGCGAGTGCAGCCACGCAGTATCGCTGGGGCTGGAAATGTAACCCGCTTCATACAGCAGCGAGGGCAAATCGGCAGACTTCAACACGATAAACGCCGCAGATTGAATTGAGCGTTCCCTGAACCGCAAAAGCCCCTCACCCTCACGCAGGATGAGCTTGGCAAAATCCTGCGACTGGGCGATAGTCTCGCGCTGCGACAGCTCGACAAGGATGGCATTGACCGAATCGCCCTGCGACGCGAGCCGCACGCCGTTGACCGTATCGGCTCGGTTTTCAGCATCAGCGAGTTGCGCAGCTGTCTGGCTCGATCCGCGTTCTGACAGCGTATAGACCGTCGCCCCACTGGCCTTGGAACCGGGTGCAGAATCAGCGTGGATCGAAATGAACAGATCGGCCTTCAACCGCCGGGCGATTCCGGCGCGTTCGGGCAGCATCAGGAACGTGTCATCATCCCGCGTCAACGCAACCCGCACTCCGCCATGCCCCAACAGTTCGTCGCGCAGAGCTTGTGCCAGCGCCAGAGTCAGCGTCTTTTCCCGGATCGAACCGGCCCCAGCTCCCGGATCAAATCCGCCGTGCCCGGCATCTATCACCACCAATGGCCGGCTCGGATCAAGTGGCCCCTGTACGCGGGGCAATCCAACCTCTCCCGATGGCGGCGGCAGGACAAGCCTGATGACATAATCGCGCCCACGCCCCGGGCCATCGAGCGCGCGACCAATGCCAAACATCGCCGCCAATGCCGCAAGCGGGACAAGGACCACAAGGCCAATCTGGATCGCGCGCCGCATCAGGATTAATCACTAAGGCGTTGTCAGCCTTGCGGCAATCGCCTGGCACTATTCATTCACAATCCTTGCAGGGTCATTCACAATTTATGCCGGCCATTCTCAATCCTTGCTGGATTACACAAGCGGTGCTAGCTAGCCGCTGCGGAAGCCAAGAGGCACCGCGATGAAGGGGCTTTATTTTGCTCCTTTCCGAACAGGTTGATGCAGGAATGATAATCCAGACACCGTCGCTGCCATTGCCGTCCTGTGGGGCGCAGATGGTTACGGCTTTGTCTTTTGGCGCGCGCCACAATTCGTCGCGCCAGATCATTCCAGCAGACACGAAACCCGCCGCTCGCGCCCTTACGCGCAGCGGCTTCACTGATTCCGCCAGCACCAGCAATCGGGAAACTAACCGATCAGTTGGCTCTGGCGAAATTGCATATAACCGCGCCGCCCCTCCGATTTTGGAAGCGCAGCGGCGCGCATGGAGAATTCATTATGACAACGCGCATGCTTATCGATGCGCGCCACCAGGAAGAAACCCGGGTGGCGGTGCTAACAGGGAACAGGATCGAGGAATTTGACTTTGAATCTGCTGAACACAAGCAGATTAAAGGCAACATCTACCTTGCCAAGGTTACCCGCGTAGAACCATCCCTGCAGGCTGCTTTCGTCGATTTCGGCGGCAACCGGCATGGGTTTCTGGCGTTCAGCGAAATCCACCCTGACTATTACCAGATCCCCAAAGAAGATCGCGAGGCGCTGTTGGCTGAAGAAGCCGCGCACGCCGAGGAAGAAGCCGCCCTGCGCGCCGAAGAAGATGGCGAAAACGGAGACGATTTCGGCGGCGATGAAGACGATCGCGCCGCAGATCATGACGAAGATGACGACGACGATGCCGACGATTTCGGCAGCGTAACTGAAGTAGATACCGGCGAAAAGGACGAAGTAGCAACCCTTGAGGACGGCGTGGTCGAAGGAGCTTTCGATCATGACGCCGAAGAAGAGGCTGAGCAGCAGGGTGGCGATCAGCAACGCGGCAGAGGACGCGGGCGTCGCCGTCAGGGCAACGGCAGCGGAAATAGCGGCGGTGGTCGCGGTCATGCCAAAAAGGCCGACGAACTGCGCGACAAGCGCATGGCGCTGCGCCGCCGGTACAAGATTCAGGACGTTATCCAGCGCCGCCAGGTTCTGCTCGTTCAGGTCGTCAAGGAAGAACGCGGCAACAAGGGTGCGGCGCTGACCACCTATCTCAGCCTTGCTGGCCGTTACTGCGTTCTGATGCCCAATTCGAGCCACGGCGGCGGTATCAGCCGCAAGATCAGCTCGGCATCGGATCGCAAGCGGTTGAAGTCGATCATCACCGAGATGGACCTGCCCAAATCAATGGGCTGCATCGTCCGCACCGCAGGGCTTCAGCGCACCAAGGCGGAAATCAAGCGGGACTTCGATTACCTCGCCCGGGTGTGGGATGAAATTCGCGAGAACACGCTTAAATCGAGCGCGCCGGCGGGCATCCATTCGGACAGCGATCTGATCAAGCGCGCGATCCGCGATATCTATAACAAGGAAATCGAGGAAGTCGTGGTTGAAGGCGAGGCCGGATACCGCGCCGCGCGTGACTTCATGAAGCTGCTGATGCCCAGCCACGCCAAAAAGGTGAAAAGCTACGTCGATCCGGTGCCGCTTTATCAGCGTTACGGGGCCGAGGATCAGCTATCGGCGATGTACGATCCGGTGGTCCAGCTGAAAAGCGGTGGATATCTGGTGATTAACCCGACCGAAGCGCTGGTTTCGATCGACATCAACTCGGGCCGTTCGACCAAGGAACACGGGATTGAGGCGACCGCTCTAAACACCAACCTTGAAGCCGCGCGCGAAATTGCCCGGCAGTTGCGCCTCCGCGATATGGCCGGACTGGTCGTGATCGATTTCATCGACATGGAATACAGCTCGAACATCCGCAAGGTTGAGAAGGCGATGAAGGACGCGCTCAAGAATGATCGCGCGCGCATTCAGGTCGGCCGGATTTCCAGCTTCGGCCTGATGGAAATGAGCCGTCAGCGTTTGCGCACTGGCGTGCTCGAAGCGACCACCCGCGGCTGCCCGCATTGCGATGGCACCGGCCTCGTCCGCACCGCATCAAGCGCCGGGCTTTCCGCGTTGCGTCTGATCGAAGACGAAGCAGCCAAGGGCAAGGGCACGGTGATCTCGCTGTTCGCCAGCACCGAAGCCGCCGTCTATCTGCTCAACTCCAAGCGCGCCGATCTGCACGAGATCGAAGGGCTTTACGGCGTGCAGGTTGAGGTTATTCCCGAAGGCGAAAACGAAGGCGCAAAGATGCGCGTCGCTTCTTCAGGCCCGCGTCCGACGACAACGCCGCGCTTTGAGCCGATTATCGAGCCTGAAGAGGAAGAGGTCTACGAAGTCGAGACCGACGAGGAAGAGGTTGTGGTCGAGGAGCGCGCAGAGCGTAGCGCCCGTGATAACAACGACGACGGTGATGAGGAGCGGGGCCAAAAGCGTCGCCGCCGTCGCCGTGGTGGGCGCGGAAGTAACCGCAGCGAAGGCCGCGGCGAAGCAGATGGCGAACCGAGAGCGGCTGCTGCTGAAGGCGACGCTGATGAAGGCGAAGATGATGGCGGCGAAGAGCGCGAAGGTGCTCAAGACCGTGTCGACGGTGATGACGAGGCGCCGCGCAAGCGCCGCCGTCGTGGTCGCCGGCGGCGCGGTGGTCGCGGCCGTGATGGCGCAGAAGGTGGTGAAGTTGAAGGCGATGCGGTGAATGGCGATGTCGAGCCTGCGCCAGCCGAACCAAATGAAGCCGAAGCCGCCGCTGAAGAAGCCCCGAAAAAGCGCTCACGTCGTAAAAAGGCTGATGCTGCTGAAGAAGCGCCTGCCCTTGCCGAAGAGGCTGCGCCAGAACCGGTCGCCGAGGTTAAGCCCAAGCGCGCACCGCGTAAAAAGAAGGCCGATGTGGCTGACGAGGCACCCGTTGCCGAAGCACCTGTTGCCGAAGCTCCGGCCGCTGAACCAGAACCGGTTATCGCCGAAAAGCCCAAGCGTGCACCACGCAAGAAGAAGGTCGATGGAACTGGCGATGTCGCAGCGCCCGAAGGCGAAATGGTTGCCGTAGAAGGCGCGGCAGAAGCTGATGCAAATGAACCCCGCCGTGGCGGTTGGTGGCAGCGCACCTTCGGCGAGTAAGTCCCTAAAGCCCCTCCCCTTCAGGGGAGGGGCAACGAGACTTGGCAGCTTGCTGCCTAGTCGCAGTAGGGTGGGGTGGTGCGTCTTGGCAGCGCTTCGCACCCCGAGGACAGCCCCCACCCCCAACCCCTCCCCTTAAAAGGAGGGGAGCAGAAAGCTCAGCACAGCATCGCCTTTGCCATCGCCAACATCTTCACATAGTCATCGCGCGCTGATGGCACGTGCAGGCGGTAGGTAATGAAGCCGTGGATCGATCCTTCGGCCTCATAAAATGACACCGGCACGCCCGCAGCCTTGAGCTTTTCTGCATAGGCGCGGCCTTCATCGCGCAGCGGATCGAGCGATGCCGTTGCCACTACTGCGGGCGGCAAGCCAGTCAGATCGGCGAGCAAAGGCGAAACGCGCCAGTCCTTCACGTCGCCAGCATAGGCGCGGTCAAAATAGACCATGTCGTTCTTGACGAGAAAGTAGACGGTCGCAAAATCTGCGCGCGAGGCCGATGGCGCCCACGAAACCACCACAGGAAAAATAGAAAATTGCAGCACCACCGCCAGCGCAGC
>JANNZB010000489.1:0-5660 GCA_031410395.1 Novosphingobium sp. | reverse complement strand
AAATCGGCCCGCGCCTCGCTGCGTATTTCCGTGAAAACGAGGTCCTGCTGCGCCCACTCGGCAACACGGTTTACGTCATGCCGCCCTTTTGCATTTCGGCGGAGGACTTGCTCCAGGTGCATGAAGTAATGGCGCGGGCGGCAGATGTTCTCTGAGTTGAAATTCTTTGCTCCCCCGCGCAGGCGGAGGCCTCAGGAGACTGGACGAGAACTCGCGTCCGGAGGCCGTAGGTCCCCGCATTCGCGGGGAAGCGGAATGTTTTTGATGCGGAAACTATGCACTAACCCGTCGTCAGCGCCAGCCGTTTTAACCCCAGCAGCGCAACATTTGACGCCGAGCGATAGGCATCAAGCCCGCCATCAAAGGTGTTCATCACGTGGACCGATGTGCAGGCCGCTGAGATCTGCGTGTAGTTGTTGAACACCGAATAGGAATAGAACAGCCCGTCGCCTTCGTTGAAGTGATAGCCCTTGCCGCGCGTGCGCAGCAGGTCAAACGCCCGCCACAGGCCCACCGCGTTGATTGCCTGCTTGAGCGCACGAGATGCGCGTCCGCCCTGGCCGAAATTGTTGCAATCAGAAATGAACACGCCGTCTTTGGCCACGCGCAGCATCTCTGCCACAGCACGCGCCGGATCGGGCAAGTGGTGCAGCACGCCAAATTCGGACACCAGATCGAATTCCCCATCGGCAAAGCCAAGCGCAAAGGCATCACCGTCGATCAGTTCGTCCCCGCTCAGCCCCTTGGCATGGCCCTGCGCGCGCAGTTCGGCTGATGGTTCGATACCCAGCACACGCAGCCCCGGACAGGCTGCCTTGAGCGCGATCAGCGCCCGCCCAGTCCCGGCGCCCACATCGAGCAACGACTCAATCTCCAGCCCGTTGATCAGCCCCGCCAGCCAGGTCAGGGCAAACTGATGCACATCCAGCCCAGTGACATGGCTATCATCATAGTGATCGGCGGTGCGCGCGTAGTATGCGCGCTGGGCTTGCTGCTGAGCGTTGTGGTCCACCGGCTTACTTTCGCATCCGCATAGCCAAAGGCAAGCGCGGCATCCTATTCACCCGCATGGCGATCCAGCTCGCGGCCGCTCAACGTTACCACGTGCAACAAATTGGTCGATCCCGGCGTGCCGAACGGCACCCCCGCCAGCGCGATCAGCTTTGATCCTGCCGTGCCGAAGCCGTGGCGCAGCGCCATGCGTTTACCTTTGGCGATCATCTCCTCAAAGCTGCCTATATCCTTTGTATGCACCGCATGCGCGCCCCACAGCAGCGCCAGTTTGCGCGCAATCTTGGGCGACGGGGTGAGCACCAGCATCGGGACGCCGGGGCGTTCTCTTGCCACCCGCCGCGCGGTCGAACCCGATCCGGTGAAGACAATTATCCCCGAAACCGAAACTGTGCGGGCAATCTGGGCGCTTGCCTGCGCCAGAGCATCAGCCGTGGTGGCATCGGGCATGACATCGGCAAATTGCAGCCGCGCCGCATAGCCGGGGTCTTTCTCCACCTGCTTGGCGATGCGGTCCATGATCGTCACGGCTTCTTCGGGCCATGCCCCCGCCGCCGTTTCCGCCGAGAGCATCACCGCATCGGCGCCGTCGTAAACCGCATTGGCGACGTCAGACACTTCGGCCCGGGTTGGCGTGGGGCTTTCGATCATCGATTCGAGCATTTGCGTTGCCACCACCACCGGCTTGCCTGAACGGCGAGTCATCTCGACAATGCGCTTTTGCAGCGGCGGCACCTCTTCCGGGTTAAGCTCAACCCCCAGATCACCGCGCGCCACCATGATGCCATCAGACAGCTCGATGATCTCGGCAAGCCGGTCGAGCGCAGCGGGCTTTTCGATTTTCGAAAGCAGCGAGCCATATCCGCCCATCAGCCGCCGCGCCTCGGCGACATCCTCGGGCCGCTGGACGAATGATAGCGCGATCCAGTCTGCCCCGTGCTCCACCGCAAAGGCGAGATCGCGCCGGTCCTTTTCGGTCAGCGCCGGGATCGGCACCACTGCATCGGGGACGTTGACCCCCTTGCGATCAGAAATCACCCCGCCAACTTCGGCGGAACACAGAATTTCCTCAGCCTCGGCGCGGATCACCCGCAGCCGCAGCTTGCCATCATCGATCAGCAGCCGCTGACCCTTTTCGAGCACCTTGAACAGTTCGGGGTGCGGCAGGCAAACGCGGGTTTCGTCTCCCAGCGCCGGATTGGAATCGAGCGTGAAATGGCTGCCATGGCGGATCACCGCACGGCCATCCTTGAACTGGCCAACGCGCAATTTCGGCCCCTGCAAATCGCACAGCACCGCGATTGGCCGCCCGAACGCCTTTTCCGCCGCGCGGATGTTGGCGATCGTTTCGGTGTGCGTCGGATGATCGCCGTGGCTCATATTGACGCGGAAGGCATCGACGCCTGCGCGCAGCAGCCGCGCGATCATTTCAGGGCTGCGGCTTGCCGGACCGAGCGTGGCAAGGATTTTTACCATGCGGCCCCGGTGGACAGGTTGAGGATGCCCGGTTTGGGGGTGCATCACCGGGCTCTGCTCGCTCTTCGCCAAGATTGGTCCTTCCACTTGCCGTCTGCCCTATGGCAAGAGAAGCGCGAAAACCCAAGGACGAACCCGATGAGCTGCTCTGAAAATACGAATGCAGAAGCGATTGACCCGTTGGATGCGCTGGATGATGCCATTGCCGCCGCGGCATTTCGGCGTTTGGTGCGCCACCTTCGCCACCGCAGCGACGCGCAGAACATCGAACTGATGGGCCTCGCGGGGTTTTGCCGCAACTGTCTGGGTGACTGGATTGTCGATGCCGGCGCGCCCTATGACAAAGCGGGCGCACGCGAAGTGATCCACGGCATGGCGGCAGGCGAATGGAAGGCCCGGTTTCAATCTGAGGCGACCGCGGAGCAACTGGCGCGGATGGCGGAGAGCATGAAGCTGAATGCATAATCCGTCATCCCCGGCTTGACCGGGGACCGCTGGCCGCATCAAGCCGACCTCGCGCTTGGAGGCCAGCGGTCCCCGCGTTGGCACAATGCGCCGTCCGCGACTCCGCGGGGATGACGCGACTATCCACAACCAGCACCTTCCCCGAATCTTCCGCCCTCGCTATCGACCCCACCAACTGATTCTCCCTAATTTGAAAGACAACCCCACATGGCCGAAACAACCGACGACCGCCTGCGGCTCCTCATCGAACGCGTCGAGCGCCTTGAAGAAGAGAAAAAAGGCATCGCCGATGATATCCGCGACGTTTACGCCGAGGCCAAGGCAGTGGGCTATGACGCCAAAATCATGCGCAAAGTTGTCGCGCTGCGCAAAATGAAGCCCGATGACCGCGCCGAGATGGAAACTATCCTCGAACTCTATAAGGCGGCGTTGGGGCTCGGCTAAATCTGGGTGGCGATTGCCCATTGGCCAGCGATTGGCCAATATCGGCTTTTGGAGGTGAATATGATCCTGACAACAACCGCCGTAATTGAAGGGCAGCCGGTCAAGAAATATCTTGGCATCGTCACCGGCGAAGTGATTGCCGGGGCAAATGTGGTGCGCGACATTTTCGCTTCGGTGACCGATATCTTCGGCGGTCGATCGGGCAAGTACGAGGAAGTTCTGGCGCGCGCGCGTGAACAGGCGCTCGAAGAAATGCAGCAAGCCGCATCACGGCTTGGCGGCAACGCGGTAATTGGTATCGACATTGATTATGAAGTGCTGGGCAAAGCGGGATCAATGCTGATGGTAAGCTGTTCGGGAACCGCCGTGGTTGTCTGACAGCCACGCCTCGGCTAGGGGCCGTCACCATTCCATTCCCAAAATGACGGCGATCCCATGGCAGGCCACTCCAAATTCAAGAACATCATGCACCGCAAGGGTGCGCAGGATAAGAAGCGTTCGGCTTCGTTTTCCAAGCTCTCCCGCGAAATTACCGTCGCGGCGAAGATGGGCATGCCCGATCCGGACATGAACCCGAGGCTGCGCGCGGCGGTCAACGCTGCCAAGGCGCTATCGGTGCCCAAGGACAATATCCAGCGCGCAATTGACAAGGCGACCAGGGGCGACGGCGAGAATTACGAGGAAATTCGCTATGAGGGGTACGGCCCCGGCGGCGTCGCGTTAATCGTGGAAGCCTTGACCGACAACCGCAACCGCACTGCGACCAATGTCCGCACCGCGTTCTCTAAAAACGGCGGCAACCTTGGCGCCAGCGGCGGTGTGAGCCACGGGTTTGAGCGGCTTGGCCTGATCGAATATAGCGCGAAGGCGGGCGACGAGGACGCGGTGCTTGAGGCCGCGATCGAGGCAGGCGCGGATGACATCGAAAGCGATGAAGATGGCCACGCGATCTGGACCGCGATCGACGTGCTCCACCCGGTTGCCCGCGAACTCGAAAAAACGCTTGGCGAGGCCGATGCGGTCAAACTGGCATGGAAGCCGGGGCTGAAGGTTGAGGTAAGCGAGAGCGATGCCGTGACGCTGCTCAAGCTCATCGACATTCTTGACGATGACGATGACGTGCAGACCGTCTGGGGCAATTACGAAATTTCCGACGCGGTGATGGAGAAGTTGGGTTGAACCCGAAAGGCTGGCTCTTTGCAGTCGGCATGTTGTTAGCACTTGGCTATCTTGCCTTTGCCAACGACTTCTTCATGCACGGTGATTGAGTGATCATCATCGGCCTCGATCCCTCGCTCTCCTGCACCGGCTGGGGAATTGTCGCCAAATCGGGCAGCCGCCTCAGCCATATTGCCAACGGCCAGGTCAAAACCGACCCCAAGGCGAGCCTGCCCGAACGCCTCGTCATGCTCGACCGCGAGCTGACCGATGTAATCCTCCACTACCGCCCGGATAGCAGCGCGGTGGAGGAGGTTTTCGTCAACAAGAACCCGCAATCAACGCTCAAACTAGGCCAGGCGCGCGGCGTTTGCCTGCTCGCACTCGCACGCGCTGGGCTGCCGGTGGCTGAATATGCGACGAGGCTGGTAAAAAAGGCGATTGTCGGGAGCGGCGCGGCGGAAAAGGCGCAGGTTCAGGCGATGCTCGGAGTTTTGCTGCCAGGGGTGAAGCTGGCGGGCGCGGACGCGGCGGACGCGCTGGCGGTGGCGATTTGCCATGCTCATTTGATTAAAGCTTAGTTGAACACTTCAACGTCATCATCCTCAAACCCGGCGCCTTTCTTCAACGCCAGCGCACCACGAACGCCGTTTACCAGCATAATCAGCACCGCGAGGCTGAGCAATGCTCCGCCGATGCTCATCGCTACAACCTTACCCAACCCCTCCAGCGCGACCAGCACTGCGGCCGCGCCGCCCCAGATCACGCCTTTGCCCTGCCGCAACCGCAGCCCGGCGACCAACGCGACAGCAGCCTCAAACCCCGCCGCAGCAATTTCCGCAATCCCGAACGATGTTGTAAACCCGACTTTCAGGCCGAAGAAAATCATCCCTACCACGCCCATCCCGCAGAATATAAAAGCCCCGGTACTGCCAGACTTCGCGGCGCTCAGCGCGCCGGCGCGCGTGGTGAGATCGATGGTCCAGAATTTTTGTGCTGCGTCACCGAATGCCATATGTGTTTGCCTCATTGTGTAGCGTGAGGCTGGCAGATTGGGCGGCGGGGGACAAGGAGCGCGCGTCCTTCGACAGGCTCAGGATGAGCGG
>JANNZB010000488.1:0-4074 GCA_031410395.1 Novosphingobium sp. | reverse complement strand
ATTCATACACGGTCTCCGATCATTTTTACCCCTGGCGACCGTCCGTCGATAATCCGATGCCAACGGCGTGCCTTGCAGCGACATAACAAACGCCGCGTCCCTTGCCGCGTTTTCTCTATTGTACTCGGCGACAATTCGCGGAGTGCAGTATGGTACAACCGCCATTTGGTAGGTTTCGACTAGCTGCCGAAATTCCTGCCGCCTCGCATCTTCTAGGCGAGGAACAGCGGCGCAGGCGGAAATACCAAGAATTGCCGCGACCGAAACGCACGTCTCAAGCCATCCCCTCACCCCACCAACCTCGCGCTCACAACCTTCCCGCCCGAGGTCAACCGCACCGCGTCGCCAATTTCCTCATCCAGCACCGGCCGCCCAGCGTCCTTATCCCAGAACGCCGAGAGGAAATTGTACAAATTGCGCGAATAGAGCGCCGAGGAATCAGCTGCCAGATGCGCAGGCGTGTTCGAATAGCCCATGATCTTGACGCCGTGACGGTCAACAACCTGATCGGGCTCTGAACCTTCCACATTGCCGCCTTGCGCCACGGCAAGGTCAAAAATCACCGAACCCGGCTTCATCGTGGCGATCTGCGCGTCGGTGATCAAGCGAGGCGCGGCTCGCCCCGGGATCAGCGCCGTGGTGATGACGATATCCTGCTTGGCGATGTGCGCGCTCACCAGTTCAGCCTGAGCCTTCTGGTATTCCTCTGACATTTCCGTGGCATAGCCGCCGGAACCTTCACCTTCAATCCCCGCAACATTCTCAAGAAAGATCGGCTTGGCACCCAGCGACATGATCTGCTCTTTGGTCGCCGAGCGCACATCAGTGGCAGAAACCTGCGCGCCGAGCCGCCTTGCGGTGGCAATTGCTTGCAGCCCGGCGACGCCCACACCCATGACAAAAGCCTTGGCGGCAGACACCGTGCCCGCCGCCGTCATCATCATCGGGAAGGCGCGGCCATAGAGGTTCGCGGCCTCGATCACCGCCTTGTAGCCGGACAGATTGGACTGCGAGGACAGCACGTCCATCGATTGCGCGCGGGTGATGCGCGGCATGAATTCCATCGCCAGCGCTTCAAACCCGAGCTCAGCATAGGCATCAATCCGCGCGCGTTGCGCAAACGGATCAAGAACGCCCACCAGCCATGCGCCATTGTGCGCGCCAGAAAGGGCTTTGGATTCAGGGCCTTGGACGCAAAGCACGATATCGGCGCCGGTCAGCGCCGCCTTGCTCACCTCAGCTCCGGCGGCGGCATAGTCCCCGTCGGCAATCGACGCGCCCGCGCCCGCGCCCGGCTGCACCGCAACGCTTGCGCCAAGCGCGATAAACTTTTTCACCGTTTCAGGCGTTGCGGCAACGCGGGTTTCTCCGCCCGCGCACTCCTTGAGAACGGCGACGCGTATGGCAGCAGTCATCGCAGGATCAATGGATGAGGTAAATAACGAGAACGCCGATCAGCGCGATGATCGGAAGCGTTACCTTGAGCAAGGTCATGAACCCGCCGTAGGTAGATTCATGTGCGTTCATATCGTTGCCGGATGCCATGAGCTGAAGTCTCCGTGATGCGCCCGCAATGCAGGCCGCTGTGTTCTGAACAAGGCCCTTATCGCCCCCGGCCATCCGGCTCAAGCTAGAACAGCCTTAATCGGCTCTTTACCCCCATTGGTTATGGCTAGCGTCTTGACCTGCGCTGGGCGGGTCATTGCCGTGGGGGTTACGGGCAAGATAATGGCCGAGATCGAGCAAAGCCTGGTAATGCTGATCGATGATGAACCGGCACAGTGCCGGTTGATCAGCGCGCTTGCCGCCCGCGAAGGCTGGCGCACGCTGGTGGTGCGCGATTCGGAGACCGCTATTGCCACACTGGGCACCCGTGCCGGAATGCAGCTTAACGCGATTATCCTCGATCAATGGGTGCCCGGCGATGATGCCTGCGCGTTGATTGCTGAATTAAAGGCCCGCCGCCCTGCCCTGCCAATCCTGATGCTGACAACCAGCGCCTCGCCGTTGCTCGCGGTTGAGGCGATGCGTGCGGGGGCAACCGACTATTTGATCAAGCCGATTTCGCCGGACCGGCTGATGGCTGCCCTGCGCGCCGCCACCACTCGCGAAACCCCGCAAGATGAACTAGCTCCGCTGACGGAAAAGATGGGGGCCAGCCTCGATTTCGATTCGATGATTGGCGCGGCGCCGACATGTCGCGCCGCACTCGCCGTTTCGGCCAAGGCGGCGCGCGGCCACGGACCGGTGCTGATCGAAGGCGAAAGCGGCACCGGCAAGGAAATGCTGGTGCGCGCAATGCACGCCGCCAGCCCGCGCGCGCGAATGACGATGCGGATGGTCAACGTTGGCGGAATGCCTGCGAACTCAATCGAATCGGTGCTGTTCGGCCATGAACGCGGGGCATTCCCCGGCGCGTTTGATCGCCAGATTGGCGCCTTACAGCATTGCGATGGCGGAACGCTGGTAATCGACGAAATCGACCGGCTGCCCGACACCATGCAGGCGCGGCTGGCTGAGTCTATTTCTCGAAGCGATGTTCGCCCGATTGGCGCAAGGCACAGTTTCAAAATCGACGTCCGCCTGATCGCTGCGAGCAACTTGCCGCTGAAAGATCTGGTCAGCGCCGGGCATTTTCTCCCCGAACTTTATCAGGCACTCAGCGTAACGACCGTCGCCCTGCCTCCATTGCGCGAGCGTGGCGGCGACATTCCGGCTTTATCTCGCCACTTTCTCGCCCGCATTGGCGAACAACCGGGGCTGCGGCCGCTTGGAATTACCGATGGGGCACTGTCGCTGCTCGGTGCGTACGATTGGCCGGGGAACGTCCGACAGCTACAGGCGGTGCTGTTCCGCGCCGCCGTGTTCTGCGATGGCGATGCGCTGACGTCTGAAGATTTCCCGCAGCTTTCCAATCTCTTGGGCGGCGATGGCCACCCTGTTTCGCAGCCCAATCAGGAAGGCGTCGGCGTGATGCTCTATGCACCCGATGGCAACCTGCGGCCTCTGGAAGACATCGAAGCCGATGTCATCCGCCTGGCAATTGGCCACTACCGTGGCCGGATGACCGAAGTTGCACGGCGACTGGGGATTGGAAGATCGACGCTTTATCGCAAGTTAAGCGATCTGGGGATTGATGGCGCGGCCTAAGGGCAGCGTAGTCTAAATGGGCAACTGCCCAAAATCGGTCAGCGCCGCATCGCGCATCCCGCGCCAGACATGCACCGCCTGTACCGTCTCGGGCACATCGTGCACGCGCAGCAATTGGACACCGGCATCCATTGCCTTGAACGCCAAAGTCAGGCTCCCACCCAACCGCTGGTGCGCGCCCGCCTCGTTCGATAGCGCGCCGATCATGCGTTTGCGGCTGGCGCCGAGCAGCAGCGGCTGGCCGAGTGCGTGAAACAGCGGCAGGGCGTTTATCAGGGCGAGGTTTTCTGCCACGGTTTTGCCGAAGCCGATGCCCGGATCGAGAATGATCCGTTCGCGCGCGATACCCGCAGCAATCGCGGAGTCGCGACGAGCCTTCAGCCAGTCAAACACATCGAGCACGACGTCCCTGTAAACGGCGCCATCGTGCAGGTTCTCACCCACGCCCGGCGCGTGCATCAGGATAACCGGCGCGCCCGATGCTGCAGCGAATTCCACACTGCGAGGATCATGGCGCAGCGCGGAAACATCGTTGATGACATGCGCTCCCGCCGCCAGCGCCGCTTCCATCACCGCCGGACGGCGGGTATCAACGCTGATCGCAGCGCCCATTGCTGAAAGGTGTTCAATCGCCGGGATCACCCGCTTAAGCTCGTCCCCTTCCCAGACCGCTGCCGCACCGGGACGGGTGCTTTCGCCGCCGACATCGATCAGAGCCGCGCCCGCTTCGAGCATCGCGGCAGCATGTGCCTGTGCGACTTCGGACTTATCGAGGAATTCGCCGCCATCGGAGAAGCTGTCCGGCGTTACATTGAGGATGCCCATCACCTGCGGCTGATCGAGGCGGATGGTCCGCGCGCCGCATTGCAAGCTGCCGCGCGGGGCTTTGAGTGCTTCAAACTGGACGCCCACTTCATCGGGCAG
>JANNZB010000487.1:0-4867 GCA_031410395.1 Novosphingobium sp. | reverse complement strand
GCGACGTTTGCCCGGCCAGAGGGTGACTGGGCAACCTATGGCCATGACAAGGGCGGCCAACGCAATAGTCCGCTGACCGAGATTACCCCCACCAACGTCGCTAGGCTGGTCCCGGCCTGGGTCTATCATATGAAGCCGCCTGCTCCCCCGGCAGCGCCATCACCGGTAGTCGATGCAAACGCCGCCGCCCAGCGTGCTACAGAGGGCGTCGGCGCCGGATCGGGCGGGGCATTCAACCGCCGCCGCTCGCGCTTTGCTGGATCGCAGGCGACGCCGTTAGTGGTCGGCGGACGGATGTTCGTTTCGACACCCTATGGCCGCGTCGTCGCGCTCGATCCCGCCAGTGGCAAGGAACTATGGGCGACAGCGATTCCCGGCCCCGGCCAGCCAAGCCTGCGTGGGGTTGAATACTGGCCGGGCGACGGCGCCGCTGCGCCAAGGGTAGTCTTCGGCACCCGCGACGGAAGATTGATCGCGCTTGAAGCTTCCACTGGTGCCTTTGCCGAAGGCTTTGGCGATCATGGCGTGGTCGAAATGAAAACGCCCGAGGTGATGAACGCCGATGCCGCGAAAAACACTGCAGGCGAAGGCCCGCCCCGCTTCTACGGCATGACCTCGCCGCCAATAGTTTTCGATAACCTGATCATGACCGGCTCTGCCGTTCAGGAATTCCCCGCACTTGGCGCATCCGGCGATGTCCGTGCTTGGGATGCAAGGACCGGCAAACTCGTCTGGACCTTCCATTCAGTGCCGCACAAAGGCGAGCCGGGTTACGAGACTTGGGCGCCGGGCAGCGCCGAGCGACGCTCAGGCGTCAACGCTTGGGGTTTCCTTACGCTCGATGCGGCGCGCGGGATTGTCTATATGCCGTTCGGTGCACCCGCGGTTGATCGCTATGGCGGCGACCGTAAGGGCGACAATCTTTATGGCTCCTCGCTGGTCGCGGCAGATGCGCGGACGGGCAAATATCTGTGGCATTTTCAGGTCGTTCGCCACGATATCTGGGACTTCGATCTGGAAGCCCCACCCCTGCTGTTTGATGCGCAGGTTGAAGGCAAGGCCATTCCCGCCGTTGCCATCGTGTCCAAAAGCGCACTGCTGTTCGTGCTTGACCGGGTCACCGGAAAGCCGATCCATCCGATCGATTACCGCGCTGTCCCGCCGAGTGATGTCCCGGGCGAAATTGCCGCAACGACGCAGCCATTCCCGAGGCTGACCCCGCCGCTGGCGCGCACGAGCTTTACACTGGCCGATATCGCCGACGTCACGCCTGAACTCAAAGCGGGATGCGCCGAATGGATCGCCAAGCTTGGGATGAAATCGGGCGGCCTGTATGTGCCGGTCTCAGTATCCGGCGCGACAATCATGTTTCCGGGCTATCAGGGCGGAGCCAACTGGGGCGGCGCAGCCTATGATCCGGCGCAGCATCTGCTCATCGTCAATACCAACGATTTCGGGCAGGTAACATCGCTGGCCAAATCGAACGGTCCACTGGCCTATGAACGCGGGCCGATAGGTGAGCGCTTCCAATTGGGTGAGACCCACATGATGTGTCAGAATACGCCTTGGGGAAGGCTGAGCGCGGTGGACCTTATCACTGGCAAATTGGCTTGGGCCGTGCCGCTTGGCGTGACCGACAGCCTGCCTGAAGGCAAGCGGCTCACCGGGCGCCCCAATATTGGGGGTGCGATAACCACCGCGTCGGGGCTGACTTTCATTGGCGCCAGCGATGATTCGCGCTTCCGCGCATTTGAGACAGCGAACGGCAAGATGCTGTGGGAAACCAAACTTGAGGCCTCCGCGCACGCCACGCCGGTGACATATCGCGGCGCAGATGGCCGTCAGTATGTCACCGTCACATCAACCGGTGGCTCGTTCCTCGACAGCCCTCTCGCCTCGGACACGATCACCGCCTTTGCCCTGCCCGTGGAGAAAGCGCCATGAAACTGAAAATTGCAGCCTGCCTTGCTATGGCTTTGGCGCTTTCGGGTCAGAGCGCACCCCCGCCCGGGCGCACACCACCACCCGACGTCTATGCCAGCAAAAAGCGGTTATTGATTATCGCAGATCTCTCAACTGGCAACCAGTCGGCGCATATGGCGGTGAGCCATGCTATATCCGTGATCGAGCAGATAGGGCGGCAAAGCGGCGCGTATGTCTCCTTCATCCGCACCGATACCGATTGGGTCACCAAGGTTGAAAACTGGGGCAAAGGCGATTATGCCAAGGGTGGGCCGAAGCAGGCACGCGGCAAGACCCTAAACTATTTCGACGCCGTGCTGTTCTACACCAATGGCGAGACCAACCTGACACCGGGACAAAAGCGGGACCTGCTCGATTTCATCGCCAAGGATGGCAAGGGTTTTATCGGCGTACATACAGCCGCCGTAACAGCGGGCAGCTGGAGCGAATATGGCGCGATGCTTGGCGGAGTATTTGATAATCATCCGTGGATGATTTCAAACGCAAAAGTCATCGTCGAGCGGCCTGATTTTCCGGCGATGAAACGTTGGAAAACCGGGATGTCGTTTAACGACGAGCATTACCAGATGAAACTGGCGCCCTATTCGCGCGGCGATGTTGATGTGCTGGCGCGGCTCGATCCCGCGAGCGTCAATCTCAAGGCCGACGGAGTGCACCGCAGCGATGGTGATTTCCCGGTCGCCTGGATCAAGAGCTACGGCAAGGGCCGGGTATTTTATACCGGTCTCGGCCACACAGACGCCGCCTGGGACGATCCACGCGTGCGCTCAATGACGCTCGAAGCAGTCAAATGGGCGATCAGTGGCGGACAGGCTTCGAAGCCGCACGTTTTGCCGGTAAGGCTTTCGCAGCCTTAGTGGGCACTGCAGCTACAGGGCCATAGGATCGCGCGAGATAATTGACGATAGTGTCGTAATCCGCGTCGTTCACCTTCGCACCCTTATCGACCATATGATCGACGGTATCGGCCCATTTGTCGGCGGAATAGTGCTTGCCTGTGATCATCGTGGGCGCATGGCACAGGCCGCAAGCCTTGGCAGTTTCAACGCGGCCAGCACCGTGCTTGAAAGCTGCGAGAACCTTTGCCGGGGCCAGCGGAGGCAGAAGCATCACTGGCGTTTCAGCGCGCAGCGCCACCGCCAACGCCGCCAACGCCGCAAATGAAATATTCGAACCAATTGCCATCATACGCATTGATCAATCCCTCGGACGGCCAGCGGCGGCTGGCGGCGCTGCAGGGCGCGGTGCGGCTCCTGCGAGCAGCGGTAAAGCATCAGCATTGGGCCAATCGATCGCCTTGACCTCCTCACCTAGCATCATCGACTTCGGCTTTTTCGCATCAAACGCCGGCCAATCCGCCGATGGCTTGCCGGTGCGCGCAAAGCTCAGGATCATGCGCGACATCGTGTCGCCCAGCGCGCGGTCCATCGGTGTCCAGTCGCGGGTCTTGCGAAACAGGTTGAGGCTGTCGAGGCTGCGCAAAAAGTATGGAACTTCGCCGGTGTGATAGGCGCCGACCGTGGCCGGATCATGATCAGCGAAAGTGATCCCGGCGGTGTAAGGCTGGCGGCGGGTGAAGAAATAGCCATACGCGGGCTGAGTGCCGTAAGTCACATTGGCCTTGGCCCAGTTGAACATCTGGCTGCCCACCGACATGTCGCGCATAATATCGATCAGTGCGCGGTTTACTTCCGCGTCAGTTTTCACTGGATAGGCCTTGAGCACGGCAGCTGCGCTCTGTGGGAAGGCCGTGCGGATCACCGCTTGATATTCAGCCATAGTCCTCGCCGGGCCGAGATTTGCAAAGCGTTCATCGCGGTTAAAGCCGACGAGCACTGGAACATCATTCTGCTGATGCGCGGCGAAAACTTGCTCGGCAGTGCCGGTAATGTGGCTGCCGTCGATGACGATAGCATTGCGCGGAATTCCTGCTGCTGCCACCATAATCCGGTCGCCGCCCATATCGCGCATCGCTTCAACCGAGGCCGCGCCCAGCGCCTGTTGCAGCTTTAGTCCCTGCGCCTCGCCCTGCGCCAGCGACACCGGGCGCATCAGATCGCCATGCACCGAGCCGCTTTCGCCAACGATCTTGTGGAACAGCCCCTTGGCTTTGGGATCGGTTTGCAGCAGCGAGACGGACATCGATCCAGCCGATTGCCCCATGATCGTGACATTGGCGGGATCGCCGCCGAACGCAGCAATGTTCCGCTTGATCCATTCTAGGCCTGCGACCTGATCCATCAGACCGTAATTGCCCGAATGGCCATTTCCTTCCGTAGTCAATTCAGGATGAGCGAAGAAACCCAGCGGCCCGACGCGATAGGCGAGATTAACTCGCACCACTCCGCCTCTCGCCAGCCCCTCGCCCGAATAGTTCGCCATGCTCGCCGAGCCGACAGAAAAACCGCCGCCATAGATCCACACCACCACCGGCAACTTTTTGCCTGCGGCCTGCGCCGGAGCCCAGACGTTGAGATAGAGGCAATCCTCGCTGATCGCCTCATTCCCGAAATAGTGGTTCATCGTCCGCGTGCGCATGCCTTGCAGGCACATCGGCGCGAAGCGGTCCGCGTGATAAGTCCCCTGCCATGACGCGACCGGCTGCGGTTCGCGCCAGCGAAGATCGCGTAGCGGCGGGGCAGCGAAGGGCACGCCGAGCCAGCCGGTAACGCCATTGCCCAGATCCTTGCCATCAATCAGCCCGCCATCGACCTTCACCGGATCAGCCAGTGCCGGGGTTGCAGCGAGTGCGAGTGCCAGAGCGAAAAGGCGCCTCATTTGCCTGCTCCATCAAGAGTCTTGTGAAAGAAATCGAAGGTGACGTTCACCGCCTTGTTGGTCGCCGTATGGGTATCCGCCGCGGTCTTGCCGATGAAACTGTGAT
>JANNZB010000486.1:0-7537 GCA_031410395.1 Novosphingobium sp. | reverse complement strand
GCTCGAAGCGATGGACAAGGCAATCCTTGCCAAAGACAGCCAGGCCGCCGTGGCCGCGGCTACCAACGAGATGGATTTGGTTGACGAACTGGAAAAGCAGTTTGTCTGAGTCACTGCGGTTCAACCCCGGATGGCACCAACGCGGAATAGCTTTTTGTGAACTTAAATTGACGGCCGGGCTGGCTTGAGTTGCTCTGGCCTGAAATATAGAAGGCTTTGGCGAATGCTCGGCTGGACAGCTGCTGGCGTTTCTCTAATATTCTGATAGACTTTGGGTGATCGCTTGTCTGGGGCCAAGGCATGACTTTATTCCACGTTATTGTAATCGGCTGTTTTGTCTTATTCATGCTTGCCGATCATGTTGGAAAGCGAACGGCCTTTCCGCAGGTTCGCTACTGGCGCGTTATGGGGGTCATTTCTTTTGTCCTTTATTTCGTAGTAGCATCCTATGCGCCATTCATCTGGGACAGCTATCTCGGGTCACACCAATTGCTTGACGGGAGCGCTCTGCCGCTTTGGGCGCAGATCGTTGCCGGTTTCTTAATCCTCGAATTCGGGATCTATTTCTGGCATCGCGCCATGCATCAGAACGATTTGATCTGGCGCTTCACGCATCAGATGCATCACGCCGCCGAGCGACCCGACATTTGGGGAGCCTATTACTTTCACCCGATAGATATGCTTGGCTGGGCGTTTTTAGGTTCGCTTTGCCTGGTTTGGATTTTTGGCCTTAGCGCCGAAGCGGCGCTTGTCGTCGGCGTTGTTTCGACAATACCGGGCATGTTTCAGCACACTAACTTCCGAACACCCCATTGGCTCGGCTATATCCTCCAGCGCCCGGAGAGCCATCTGATCCATCACGAACGCGGCGTACACGCCTATAATTATGGCGATATTCCTTTGCCTGACATAATCTTTGGCACGTTCCGCAATCCCCGTGAATGGGGAGGAAAGAACGGCTTTTTCGAAGGATCGACGCATCGCATCTCCGACATGCTGGTGTTCCGGAGAATTTCCTAATCCAAAATGGCAACAGTTTGGCGCCAGCGATCGGAAGGGATCACCCACTCAATAGAAATACGTGAGCCATGAGTGGAAAGCGCTTTTATGCAATCCGACCCTCACCCCGGAATTTGCCAAAGCTCAATCGGATTACCATCCAGATCATGAATCCGCGCGAATTTTCCAATCTCTGGACTATCCCATTCGGCCCGGGTTTCCACCGCGATCCCTGATGCACGCAGTTTGCCAAGCAGTTCATCCAGACCGCTCACCCGAAAGTTCAGCATGCATTGGCGGTCCGCCGGGAAATAATCGGTATCGGCGGCGAACGGGGCAAACACCGTTGGCCCGCCCATCGCCATCCAACTCCACTGATCGACTGGGCTGGTCGCATCAGCATTGCAGCCTGCGCCGACATTCAAATGCTCCCGATACCAGGCATTCGCCGCATCCGGATCGGGTGAGCGGAAAAAGAAACCGCCAAAACCTAAAACGCCCATAACTCGACTCCCCCTAGCAATTGGCCGCGCTTGTTCTATGCAGCGCCGATCTATCAGCGGAGTCAATAATGGGTTTCAAATGCGGTATCGTCGGGCTGCCCAATGTCGGTAAGTCCACCCTGTTCAATGCGCTGACGGAAACGCAGGCGGCGCAGGCGGCGAACTATCCGTTTTGCACGATTGAGCCCAATGTCGGCAATGTCGGCGTGCCTGATGCGCGGCTTGATACGCTCGCCAAGATTGCCGGAAGCCAGAAGATTATTCCGACGCAGCTTGGCTTCGTTGATATTGCCGGCCTCGTGCGCGGGGCGAGCAAGGGCGAAGGCCTCGGCAACCAGTTCCTCGGCAATATCCGCGAGGTTGATGCCATCGTTCACGTGCTGCGCTGCTTTGAGAACGACGATATCCAGCATGTCGATAACAAGATCGATCCGGTGTCCGATGCCGAAACTGTTGAGACCGAGCTGATGCTGTCCGACCTTGAAAGCCTGGAAAAGCGCGTACCGGCCGCTGTGAAAAAATTGGCACAGGGCGATAAGGAATCGAAGATCATCGCAGCTGTGCTCGGCCGGGCGCTGGAGTTGCTGCGCGAGGGCAAGCCTGCGCGGCTGACTGTGCCGAAGGACGAGGAGGAGGCGCGGGTTTTCGCTCAGGCGCAGCTGCTAACCGCCAAGCCAGTGCTCTATGTTTGCAATGTCGATGAAGAATCGGCGGCCAATGGCAACGATTTTTCCGCCAAGGTATTTGCTAAGGCCAAAGCCGAAGGGGCCAATGCAGTGATCGTTTCCGCCGGGATTGAAAGCGAGCTGGTGTCGATGGAAATGGAGGATCGCATGGTTTTCCTTGAAGAAATGGGCCTCCACGAAACCGGTCTCGCGCGCATCATCCGCTCGGGCTACGATTTGCTGCACCTGCTGACCTTCTTCACCGTAGGCCCCAAGGAAGCGCGCGCGTGGACAGTGCACAAGGGAGCCAAAGCCCCCGATGCGGCGGGCGAGATCCATTCAGACATGCAGCGCGGCTTCATCCGGGCCGAGACTATCGCCTATGATGACTACGTCGCGCTGGGCGGTGAAAACGGTGCGAAGGAAGCCGGAAAGCTGCGCCAAGAGGGCAAGGAATATCAAATTCAGGACGGCGACGTTCTGCACTTCAAGTTCAACGTCTGAATCCCTCAACAGAGCGTGGCCATGCAATTCTTTCAAGATATTGAAGTCGGTTCGGTCGCCCGTTTCGGGCAATACGTGGTGACGCGTGAAGAAGTTATCGAATTTGCCACCAAGTATGATCCGCAATCCTTCCATCTGAGTGATGAGGCGGCGGCAAAGACTCATTTTGGTCGACTTGCAGCGAGCGGCTGGCACACCGCAGCGATGAGTATGGCTATGATCGTCGCGGATCAGAAGGCGCAGGGACATGCGGGACTTGGCTCTCCCGGCATCGATGAACTGCGTTTCATAAAGCCGGTCTACCCCGGCGATACATTGTCTTGCGAGCGTGAGATTCTGGAAAAGCGGGTTAGCAAGTCTAAGCCTGATATGGGCATTTTCGGGACGCGGTTGACCACGTTCAACCAGCACGGCGAGCCGGTGTTGTCATACCTGGCCAACGCCTTTGTGAAAGTGCGCGGCGACTGATTAGCGTCTTCCGAAAAGCTTTTCGACATCACTGAGCGCCAGCTTGACCCAAGTCGGCCGTCCGTGATTGCATTGGCCTGAACGCGGGGTGCGTTCCATTTCGCGCAACAGTGCGTTCATTTCGGCGACGGAGAGCACCCGCCCTGCCCGCACCGATCCGTGGCAGGCCATGGTCGCCAGCACATGATCGAGCCGCTCCCCCAGCAGCAGCGCATCGCCGTTTGCCGCAAGGTCATCGGCGATATCGCGTACCAGCGCGTGAACGTCTCCAGCAGCGAGCGGCGCAGGCACTGCTCGGACGAGCATGGCGCTGGGGCCGAAGCGTTCGATGATAAGGCCGAGCGCGGCCAATTGACCGGCGCGCTCCTCCAGCCGGTCACAGGTGGGCTCATCCAGTTCGACCACCTCGGGCAGCAAAAGCACCTGACTGGCGGACAGCGCATCCCCCGTCCCCGCCGCGCGCAAACGTTCCATCACCAGACGCTCGTGCGCGGCGTGTTGATCGATGATCACCAGGCCGTCGACTGCTTCCGCTATGATGTAAGTTTCCGCCACCTGTCCGCGCGCCACGCCGAGGGGGTAGCTGATCGCTTCGGCACCGGCTGGCTCATTAGCTTCAGCCCGGCCGGCAGGCTCCGCCAGCAAGGCATCTTCAAAACCGCGCCATGCCTGCACTGCATCGCTCACGCGTGATCCCGGTGCGTCGTATTCGCGGGCGAACAAGGAACCGAGCGATGGCGGCGAAGGCGCAATTGGTTCTACTTGCCACTGTGCCATTGCCGAAGCCGAGGGGCCTTGTGCCGAGCGTCGGTCACCCGAATCGAGCGCTTGGCGCAGCCCGCTGACGATGAACGCGCGAACAAAGGCCGGATCGCGGAACCGCACATCGGTTTTCGCCGGATGGACGTTCACATCCACATCCTGCGGCGGCAGATCAAGGAACAGCGCCAGCACCGCATGGCGATCCCGCGCGAGCATATCAGAGTAGGCGCCGCGCACTGCGCCGATCAGCAGCCGGTCCTTCACCGGTCGGCCATTGACGAACAGGTACTGGTGATCGCCGACGCCGCGATTGAAGGTCGGCAGTCCAGCAACTCCAGTGAGCCGTATGTCGCCGCGGGCAATATCGACCACAACGCCATCATCAGCAAGTTCGCGCGCGATAAGCCGTGCCACTCGCTCTGCTAGACCTTCGCCCGGCTGGACGGCAATCACTCGCCTGCCATCATGTTCCAATGTAAATCCCAGTTTAGGCCGCGCCATAGCGAGGCGGCGGACAACGTCGAGACACGCGGCATATTCGGACCGGGGCGAACGGAGGAACTTGCGCCTTGCGGGGACATTGCCGAACAGATTTTCCACCCGCAGGCGTGTGCCGGGTGGCAGCGCGGCGGGGCCTTCGCCCACCAACACGCCGTGATCAATCACCCGATTCCATCCGGCCTCTGCGCCCCTCACCCGGCTTTCTAGCGTAAGCCGCGCGACACTGGCGATAGACGGTAAGGCCTCTCCGCGAAACCCAAGTGTCGCCACCAGTTCGATGTCTTCATCGGGCAGTTTTGAGGTGGCGTGGCGTTCGAGTGCGAGCGCCATGTCGTCTGGCGTCATGCCGCAGCCGTCGTCGGTTACTTCAATCAGAGAGAGCCCACCTTCACTGAGCCGCACAGCAATCGAAACCGCACCCGCATCGATGGCATTTTCAACCAGTTCCTTGAGCGCCGCCGCCGGGCGCTCAACCACCTCGCCCGCCGCAATGCGGTTGACCAAATCATCAGGCAGGCGGCGAATTTGCGGCATAACGCCTCTCTAGCGGTGAACCGCCATCAATTCGAGCCAGTCAGAGGGAATATCCGGGCGCAATTCCACAAATTTTTGGCCTTTCTCCATGGCATGGGCTAATGGACCGCCGTCCCTGCACAACAGTCGGCGTTCCGCACCCGCAAGTTTTGCGGATAGCCTCTTGTAATTATTACGGATTTAGCAATGTCATCCTTCTTTTCGCGATTCTTCAAATTTGGCTCGCAAAACATGGCCATCGATCTCGGAACGGCCAACACGCTGGTTTATGTTCAGGACCGCGGAATTGTTCTCAACGAACCTTCGGTTGTAGCCATGGAAACGATCAATGGCGTGCGCAGGGTGAAGGCTGTGGGCGACGATGCCAAGATGATGATGGGCAAGACGCCCGCCTCGATCGAAGCAATCCGGCCGCTGCGCGATGGGGTGATTGCGGACATCGAAGTTGCGGAAGAGATGATCAAGTACTTCATTCGCAAAGTTCACGGTGGGCGCAATGTCTTCCGCCGTCAGGAAATTGTCATCTGCGTGCCTTCGGGATCAACTTCGGTTGAACGCCGCGCCATCCGCGATGCGGCTTCGAATGCGGGCGCGAGCGAAGTGTTCCTGATCCTTGAACCGATGGCCGCAGCGATTGGTGCTGATATGCCGGTGACCGAGCCGGTGGGTTCAATGGTGGTCGATATCGGCGGCGGCACAACCGAAGTAGCGGTGCTGTCGTTGCGCGGCCTCGCCTATACCACTTCAGTTCGTGTCGGTGGTGACAAGATGGACGAAGCCATCGTGTCCTACGTCCGCCGCCATCACAACCTGCTGATTGGTGAAAGCACGGCTGAGCGGATCAAGAAGGACTATGGTATTGCGATCAAGCCGGCTGACGGCATCGGCGAAACGATCCACATCAAAGGTCGCGATCTTGTCAACGGCGTGCCGAAGGAAATCACGATTACCCAGGCAAATATTGCCGAGGCATTGTCCGAGCCGATTGGCGCGATTATCGAAGGCGTGCGGATCGCGCTTGAACATACCGCGCCCGAGCTCGCTGCCGATATCGTCGATCAGGGGATTGTCCTCACCGGCGGCGGGGCACTGATCAGGGGCCTTGATGAGTGTCTGCGTGAAGAAACCGGATTGCCGGTCAGCGTTGCAGAAGATCCGCTGTCTTGCGTCGCACTGGGCACCGGCCGTGCGATGGAAGATCCGATCTACCGCGGCGTCCTGATGACCGCCTGAGGCAGAAAACACCAACCCGGCGCGACCATAGAGAAGGTTTGCCCACTTTAGCTGGGAAACCTGGCGAGGCCGCCGGAACAGAAGGAAAGGTGCATGGCGCCGCCGAAAAATCGGCGCTCGGGTTTTTCCAAACGGGCGCAGTTCAATATGTTCTACGGCTATATAGCCGGGATCGTCGGCTTGTTGCTTGGCGGTTTCTTTCTGATCGTTTCACTCAAAAATCATGACGCATTTTCGGGTGTTCGCGGAACAGCCGCGGATGCTGCTGCGCCAGTCGGCCGCGCAGTGGCTGCGGGGCGCGATGAGGGGCGCGGGGCACTTTCGGCGATTGGCGGATTCTTTACATCCGGCGCCCGCAACGCGCGGATGGAAAAGGAAGTCGAAGTTGCGAGGGTGCGGCTTGCCGAAGCCGAAGATGTGCGCGCAGAAAATGGTCGGCTGAAAGCCTTGCTGGGACTCCCCGAGGAGGATGCCCCGCCGGTCGCTCGTGCGCGTTTGATCGCATCGACCCCCGGCAGCTCACGGCGATTTGCCACACTTTCGGTTGGCAGCTTAGCCGGTGTCTCGGTCGGCATGCCGGTGCGTTCGTCGCTCGGACTGGTGGGCCGGGTCCTCGAAGTTTCGCCCAAGTCAGCGCGGATTATGCTCGTCACCGATGGTGAATCAATGGTGCCGGTGCGCCGTGCACGTGATGGTGTAGATGCTTTTGCTCAGGGTAATGGCGATGGCCGACTACTGCTACGGCTGATAAACCTTGGGCCAAACCCGCTGAAGCCCGGTGATGTGATGGTGACTTCCGGATCGGGTGGTCTCTATCGCCCTGGGATAGGTGTCGCCGTGATTACCGAACTGACCCGCGACGGTGCCTACGCCAAGGTCCTGAGCGATCCTTCAACCAGCGAATTTGTTGTCGTCGATGAACCTTTTTCGGTCGCGGTTGGAATGCCCGCTGCGGGTGCCGCGACGCTTGCCCCGGTGATACCCACCACTTCAGGAAAGCATTAATGGCGACGCGCCCGCCAGACCTCCACCACAGCGCTTATGCTCAGGGTATCAACCGCGGACAATCGGCGGTGCTGGCCTATTCGCTGCCTTGGCTGAGCATAATGCTAGGGACTCTTGTCCCTGGAATTCTTTCAATCGCCTCTGCGCCGCTGTTCCCGCCGATCGGGTTTCTGATGCTGGTTTCATGGCGCCAATTGCGCCCAGGCCTGCTGCCAGTCTGGGTGGGTGTGCCGCTTGGGTTGTTCGATGACCTTTATTCAGGACAACCTTTCGGATCGGCGGTTCTTCTATGGTCAGCAACCATGATCATCATGGAGGTCGTCGAGCTCGGCTTTCCATGGCGCAGTTTCATCGTTGACTGGC
>JANNZB010000485.1:0-4433 GCA_031410395.1 Novosphingobium sp. | reverse complement strand
GCGTTGCGAGCCATGTATTCCGGCCACCGCCAAAAATTCAACCGCTCCACCAGCCGTCCCGGAAGCAGCATCAGTCCGGCAGCGGCATGGTTGAGGTCAATCCGTTCAAAACCTTGTGTAACAGCAGTTTCCGCTGGCAGTACGAGGATCACCGGTTTTCCCCCAATCGCCTCCAAAGCATCGGGAACAGCTGCGACCAGACCCTCCCCTACGACCAGAAGCTCATCATTTGCAGTCACCAGCCCTGAAAGCGCCCTCGCGCCTGAAATCATATGAAACCTGGCACCAGCCCGTTCAGCTTCGTGCTGCAAGGCGATCATCTCAGGCGTGAGTGCGCGCGCGATGCAGGCAATTCGCTCGCATCCTGCGGCCAGAGCCACGATCAACTGGTGATGCGCCAGAGTTGCCCCACCTAGGCGTAAAAACGCCCGCGGCATGGCTCCGCCAGTGTGGGAGGGTTCCATCATCGATAGCAAAGCGACCCGCAGCGTCTTTCTCCGTCAGGGTGGCGCGCTGCTTAGAGCACCGCATTCAACCTGCCAAGCCGAAGCGATCAATGCTGCGTTGTGAAATCGTCAAGAAAGCTCTGGATACGGCGTACGATGCCGGGTTCGCCAGGCGCCCCATCGATCGCTTCGTCGGCCAGCTGGATGAGCGGCCGCGCGTGGAAACTGCTGGCAACTCCCTTTAGCCGGAGCGCAGCCACGTGCCAATTTCCGTCACATCGCGAACGTCGTAGAAGATCGACCTGGCGGGCAACGCTCTCGGCAAATACCGCACGCAACTCGCGCACCAACAGGGCGTCATCGCCAGCTGCTGCGGATAAAGTAGCGTCAAATTCTCCAGCTTCATAGGCCATGCGACTGGTATATAAGCCAGTTTGGTTAATTGAGGGTTTCTGAACCGGGGCGAAGCGTGTTACCTTTCAGCCATGACCGGGGGAACACGCATCATCGCCATCGGCGGCGGGGTCGAAAATGACCTTGCTGCTGTCGAAGCCACCAGTGCCGCGCAGACTGCGCCTGAGCCTTTCGTCGGGCTTGAAGAATGGCTTGACGAGGAGCCGTCGCAGCGCCCTTCGCGGAGCTGGATCATTCCGGTGCTGGCGGGTCTGGCCATAGCGGGATGGTCTGCATTCTTCGGCTGGGCAAATATTTCTGCGATGGCCGGGACAACCCCGCAACAGGCGATTTCACTGGTTTCGGCTTGGTCGGTGCCGGTGCTGTTGATCGCGGTAATGGTACTGATCGCCAACCGGTCAAGCCGCCGTGAGGCGCTGCGTTTCGGTGACACAGCGCGTCTGCTTTCTGACGAATCTGCGCTGCTGGAACGCCGTTTGACCACAGTGAACCGCGAGCTAAGTCTGGCGCGTGAATTCCTTGCGGCACAAAGTCGCGAGCTTGATTCGCTCGGCCGCACGGCGGGTGAGAAGCTTTCGCAGCACGCAGAGCACCTGCAATCGCTGGTCAGTGCCAATGGCGCGCAGGTTGATGCCATCGCCACCGTGAGCAGCACCGCGCTCGACAATATGGAAAAGCTGCGCGGTCAGCTCCCAGTGGTCGCCAGCTCAGCCAAGGATGTCGCCAACAACATTGGTAACGCCGGCCGCACCGCTCACGGCCAGTTAGGCGAGTTGATCAATGGCTTCAAACGGCTCAACGAGTTTGGCAAGGCCAGCGAAACCCACGTCGATAGCCTCAAGGAGAGGATCGACACCACGGTTGAATTTCTCGGCGCCCGGCTCGATGATCTGCACGAGCGGGCTAACTGCCGTTTTACTCATATTGATACGCAGACCAGCGAAATGCGCGCACTGCTCGGCGTGAATGAGGATAATGCCCTCGCCGCATTACGCTCGCGCACGGCCCTATTGCTTGAGGAAATGGGACACGCGAGCGAAATTATTGGCGAGCATGAATCCCAGAGCCTTTCCGCGCTAACGGCGAGGCTGGATGCCCTGCGCGGCGACAGCACAAACCTTGCGCAGAGCCTGCGCGACAGTGAAAACAGCGCGATGGCCGCGCTGGGCGATGCCCGTGACAGACTGGAATCGACCGTAAGCGAATCGCTCGAAAAGCTCGAAACGCTTGATAAAATGGCCGTTGAATCGGCGCGAGCTCGCATCGCAACCATGGCGCAGGAAGCCAAGGACTTTGACGTTCGGCTTGACGAACGCAACCGGCAGTTCGCCGAAGAAGCCGCAGTCAGGAGTCGAAAGGCACACGAGGCACAGACGGCCCACGCGGCACGGATAGATGTGTTGATCGGCGGAATCCACGAACGGCTGGCCACCAAAGCTGCCGAACATGAAGCTCTACTCTTCAAGGTGAGCGAACACAGTCGGTCTATGGCCGCGCAGCTCGACGAGGCAGGCGCAAAGATCGCCGTTATCACAGCGCAGGCCGGACAGACTGAAAGCGCACTGGGCAGCAGTCTGCAAACGCTATCGCTCCACATGGACCACAGCCGCGATACGATAAACAAAGTGTCAGACGCCACCATGCGTTTGACCGATGATTCTGTGCGACTACTCGAATTGCTTCAGGCAAGCTCAACGCAAAGCAGCGAACTCTTGCCGCAGGCATTGGCAGCAGGTGAAGCAAAACTCGCCGATATCGAAAGCCGGATCACTGCTCTGCATGATCATCTGGCTGGCGCAACGGTGCGCAGCGAAGGCCTTGCTGATGTTATCACCGAAACGCGCGAGGCCATTGGCCTATCGCTCGGCGAAATCAATATCCTTCAAGGTAAGATCGAACAAGGCGCCGGGCGTCATGCCACGCAATTGCTCGATCTTAAGGCGTCGCTTGAACTGTTGGACAGAGAAAGTAACCGGATTGCCGAATTCTCCAGCGGCGAACTCACTGCCTCACTGGAAAAGCTCACCGCTGCGGCGCGTGAGGCTGTCGGGACGATTGAACAGGCGGGGCACCAATCGGTGGCTGCACTCGCCGAAAAACTGGGTGATGAAAGCGCTGCAACGATTGAGCGGGTCCTCAAGGCGCGCACTGCAGAAGCCGTTGGCGCCCTGGATCTGTCAGCCAGCAATGCGGCGGAGAGCAGCCGCGAAGCCGCAATGCATCTGCGCGATCAGCTTGCACGGATTGATGAACTGGCCGGGAACCTCGAACAGCGCGTCGCGCAGGCCCGCGAACGCGCCGAAGAACAGATCGACAGTGATTTCTCACGCCGGGTCGCGCTGATCACTGAAAGCCTTAATTCTAACGCCATTGACATTGCCAAGGCGCTTTCAAACGACGTTACTGATAGCGCATGGGCTTCCTATCTACGCGGCGACCGGGGCATCTTCACCCGCCGCGCGGTACGCATGCTCGATACCCAGGAAGCTCGATCGGTCGCGCAGGTGTACGGCGAGGACAGTGAGTTCCGCGAACATGTCAGCCGCTATATCCACGATTTCGAGGCGATGTTGCGGCAACTGCTCTCCACCCGCGACGGCCATGCGCTCGGGGTTACCTTGCTTTCATCGGACATGGGCAAGCTTTACGTTGCGCTCGCACAGGCGATTGAGCGGCTGCGAGATTAACCCTTTTCGCCGTGCAGGTTCGGCGCGCCGCCGCTAATGTCGACATCTTCGATAGTGATCCAGCCGTTCACGTAATTGATGTAGAACAGTCCGCACAAGATTATTGATAACACTGTCGCGCGCTTGGCGACGATCTTTGGCCGCCAGTTTATCGGGGCGCTGGCCACTTGTCCCGGGACCATGCCGCTGTCATTGCCCTCCGCCTCTTCATCAGAGTGGGTGCGAATGCCAAAGGGCATGACAAAGAAGGCGCTGAGCACCCAAAACAGTGCATAGATAGCGATGATTGAAGTCACGCGCATCGAAACTACTCCACCATCATCACTTGCACTTGCGGCTTCTTTCCGCACCAGCGCGAGGCCGCCCGGCGCGCGGCGAGGCGAGCGGCTTCAATCACTACATTAACATCCCGCGCATTCGGACCCTTGAGCTTGCTGATTGCCTTCACCACATCCTCTTCTGCCTCATCGCGGAAGGCTTCGTAATCTTCCTCTAAAGGCAGGCCAATCCCAGCGACTTGCGCCTGCTTGCCGGGACCAACTGCCACCATAACGATTCCAGCCTGCGCCAGACGCCGCCGCATGACTATCGCCTGACCATCGGCCGGCGTGATGATATCGCCGTCGAGTATCAGCCGCCCATGCCGTACTTCGCCGAACTTGCCGGGTTTCCCCGGAGCCAGCCGAACCAGATCACCGTTTTTTTGGGTTATCGTGATGGGAATGCCAGCGGCTGCCCCTACGCGCGCCTGTTCGTGCATGTGGCGGATTTCGCCGTGAACCGGCACCAGAATTTCCGGGCGGATCCAGCTATACATCGCCTCGAGCTCAGGCCTTCCCGGATGGCCGGAAACATGGATCGGGCTCTGCCGGTCGGTTACGATCAG
>JANNZB010000484.1:0-5979 GCA_031410395.1 Novosphingobium sp. | reverse complement strand
GGATGCGCTGAAGGCCGAATGCGCCACGTTCGCGCCGGGAAAAACCATCCAACTGTGCATGGACAAATTGAATGCCAACAAGCCGGTCGGCGGTCCGGTTGCCGAAGCGACCCGGCAAATCCCGATGCTCACCGCCTTCGTCAAGGCGAAGGACATTGTCACGATCCCCGGCACCGAAAAGGCGCTGGTGCATGAAAGCCCGCCCTATAACCGGCAGAACGGCGCTTACATCGATCCTCCCGGGCCGTTCGAAAAGGGCCTCCCTTCGATCTATTACATCTCCCCGCCCGATCCATCGTGGAGTAAGGCGAAGCAGGACGCCTATATTCCCGGCGTTGATGATCTGATGTTCACTTCGGTGCATGAGGTTATGCCGGGGCACTTTCTGCAGTTCCTCCACGCCAATCGCAGCCCATCGCTGTTTGGGCGTTTGTTCGTCGGATATGCCTATGCTGAAGGCTGGGCGCATTATTCTGAGGAAATGATGTGGGAAGCTGGGCTGGGTAACGGCGATCCCCAAATTCACATTGGTCAGCTTTCCAACGCCCTGCTGCGTGATTGCCGCTTCCTTTCGGCGATTGGCATGCATTCCAAGGGCATGACCATGGCGCAATCGAAGCAAATGTTCATCGAGCAATGCTTTCAGGATGAAGGAACCTCAGATCAGCAGGCGGCGCGCGGAACCTATGATCCGGCCTACCTCAATTATACCATGGGCAAGCTGATGATCCGCAAGCTGCGGGCAGACTGGACCGCATCACACGGCGGCCGGGTAGGCTGGAAGGCGTTCCACGATGCCTTTCTCAACTACGGCGGCCCGCCAATCCCGTTGGTCCGCCAAGCGATGATGAACGAGTCCAAGCCAACAGCGACTTTCTGAGGATATTGGCTTATTGTAACCGCTTTGTGGTGGTTCAATGGATTGCACATTTTAGAATCACCGCATAGGCGGGGAAAATGGCAGGGTCAGATCGCAAGAAAAACCTCGGTTACTGGTGGCTGCGACTGCTGTCGCCGCTTACCTGGCCGATAGCGATCCGCCGGGTAATCCTGATCACCCTGCCGATCAGCGTGCTGCTCTATGTCGCAGCGGTGATTATCATGTTCGCCGTGATGCTGTTGGTCGCCATTTCCTTGCCGATCATTGCATTTTGGAGCACCCCGCAGCAGCGATTGCGGGCCGGCTATGGCTATGGCGCGGAAAAGAAGCGACGCAGGCGAAGGCGAGATGGTTATGTCGATCAGGACGAGCTTTCACTCGACTGACAGAAATCACCCGCGTCCGCGATAGCCTGGCACGCCCTGATCAGGCAACCACAAGTCTTTAGGCGGGACCGAGGATTGCCAGAACACATCAATCGGAATGCCGCCGCGCGGATACCAGTATCCGCCAATCCGCAGCCATTGCGGTGCCATTTCCGCGAAAAGCCGCTGGCCGATGCCCACGGTAACATCCTCATGAAAACCGGCATGATTGCGAAAAGCGCCGAGAAACAGCTTGAGGCTTTTCGATTCGACGATGGTTACGCCCGGCGCATAGTCGATCACCAGATGGGCAAAATCAGGCTGGCCGGTTACCGGACACAGCGAGGTAAATTCGGGAGCGGCGAAGCGCACCAGATAAAGGCTGCCTACGCGAGGGTTCGGCACATAGTCCAGCACTGCGTCATCGGGCGAGGTCGGCAAGGTGCTCGCACGGCCAAGGTGCAGCGGCGCTTTGGGTGTATCACTCATGCCGCAGCCATGCCGCCATCTTTGCCATTGCACAAGTAAGCGGTTTCTGCGCAGCGGTTCACTCGCTATTCAAGCCGTGAGCGGTCTTGACGAACGCTGTTGAAGTAAGAGGGACTGGGCGAGGTGAAAATCATTGCACGGACGGCAAATTGCCTGGCTCTAGTGGCCAGCGCTTTTCTGCTGGCTATGCCGGGCGCGACATCTGCTCAGTCAGTCGGCGATTTCCGTTTGCAGCCGGTTCCCAGCAGCACCCCGCGTGCCTCCGGCCCGGTTGATGCCGATGCACCGGTGGTGCGCACCACGCGGCCAGAACCAACGCCCGCGCCCGTTCTGCCGCCAGCAGCAAGCGCCAGCCCTTCGCCTTCAACCGCGCCCACAGCGACGCCCACAACTACGCGCAATCCGTTACCGCAGCCTTCACCGACCCGTATTCCGGCGGTGAGGCCTTCACCCGCTCCGTCAGCCTCGGCCAGTCCCAGTTCAGCCGCTTCAAGCCGGCCGACAGCGCAACCGAGCACGACGCCCTCAGCATCGCCCAGTGCTACATCAGAGCCCACGCCGCTCGCTTCAGCGGAAGCTTCACCGTTACCAAGCGAGCAGGCGCAGGCGCCCCTTCCCCCGCAACAAAACGCAGGCGGTTGGGGCTGGCTTGCTGGGTTGGCACTCGCCGTTGCAGCGCTGGCGCTCGCAGGCTGGTGGCTGCGTGGCAAGGCCGCCCGAAACAGGGAAACTGACGATGAATGGCCGGAAGAACACGCCGAATTAGCCTTGCCCGGGGATGATGTCGTTGCAAAGCCCGTGCAGCCAGCAATTGCCCCGCAGCCGCTGGCTGTTACGAGTCCCGCGCCGAAACCACTTGCCGCAGCTGCCACAGATCAGCCTGCAATCGGCCTGATGCTCGATCCACTGCGACTCAGCGCGACGTTGACCAGTTCCAGTCTTTCCTACCGGTTGTCAGTGACCAACAATAGCGCGGCTGCGCTAAGCGATGTGGTTGTGGCTGGCGGCATGATATCGGCACACGCCTCACTGCCGGTTGAACAACAGCTCGCGACCGACGGCCAGATGCTGGAATTGCTGCACCAGCTGGAATTGCTCGCCCCGGGCGAAACTATCGAACTAACGGGCGACCTTCGTCTGCCCCTTCCGCAGATCACCCCGATCCGCAGCGGCAAGGCACTTCTGTTCATTCCACTCGCACGATTCCGGGTCGAAGCGGGCAGTACCGCCGCACTGGCAACCTTCGTAATCGGCGAAACCCCGCCGGTTGCCGAAGCCGCATTGCTGCCGTTCCGCATAGACATGGGCCCGCGCATCTGGTCGCGGGTTTCGCGCCGTCGGGTCGGACAAGCGGTCGCCGCCTGAACCTGCCACCGTTGCTGCGATGCAACATGTGCACGCGAATCCCGTTTTTTCATCGGGTTCTTCTCGACTCTCGCATCTCTCAAGGTAAATCTAGGCCCATTCGCTGCGAAGAGGAGGTCGCGCGGGTATGGACAGTCTTGTAAGCACCGAGTGGCTTGCCAACGAAATGGGGGCGAGCGACCTCAGGATTGTTGACGCCACCAAGCATCTGCCCGAGGCCGGTCGTAATGCCCGGGCCGAATACGAAGCCGCGCACATTCCGGGCGCAGTTTTCATGAACCTTGGCGAGCTGGTTGATGAAAATGCGGCAGTTGAAAACACAATTCCACCGCCCGAAAAATTTGCCAGCCGCATCCAGCAGCTTGGCCTTGGCGATGGTAGCCGGATTGTTCTCTACGATGATAGCGCGGTGAAAACCTCCGCCCGCGCGTGGTTCATGCTGCGCATGTTCGGCGCGCATAATGTCGCACTGCTCGATGGCGGGATTGCCAAATGGAAGGCCGAAGGTCGCGCGCTTACTTCGGGCGCGCAGAACCTGCGCTGCCGGCATTTCACCACCTGGTCTGACGCCAGCAGACTGCGCAGCAAAGCCGATGTCCTCACCAATATTACAAGCCGCGCAGAACAGCTCGTCGATGCACGCGGAGCCGGGCGCTTTACCGGCGCGGATGCAGAAACCCGGCCCGGCATAGCCAGCGGCCATGTACCCGGCGCGCGTAATGTGCCCTATGGCCAGATGTTCAATCCTGACGGCACCTGGAAAGACGCGGACAGCATCCGTAGCGCATTCATGGCCGCACGGGTTGATCTGGCAAAGCCGGTAATCGCTAGCTGCGGCAGCGGAGTCACCGCTTGCTGCCTCGCCTTCGGCCTCCATCTGGTTGGCAAGCGAGACGTTGCTCTCTACGATGGCAGCTGGACCGAATGGGGTGCCGATGCCAGCTTGCCAAAGGATGTGGGAGTTCCGGTTCCCGCCTGATATTTATGACCAAACCAGTCAGCGAACCGATTGCCCCCGCCACCCTCGTAACCCGCGCCGGTCGTCGGCCTGAATGGACCGGGATTGAAGGCCAGCCGGGCGCGGTAGTAAATCCGCCGGTGTGGCGCGCCAGCACCCACCTTTATCCCGATACCACTGCGCACAAAGCCGGTGCCGGCAAGAACGAAGACGGCCGCTTTTTCTACGGCCGCAGGGGCGCTCCCACACAGTGGGCGCTTGCCGAAGCGCTAACCGAGCTTGAGCCCGGAGCGGCTGGAACAATGCTCTACTCATCCGGTGTTGCCGCGATAGCTGGGGCGCTCCTTTCAGTCCTGCGCCCCGGCGACGTGCTGTTGATGACCGATCACGCCTATGAACCCAGCCGCATTCTGGCGCGCGGGTTTTTCAAGGATTTCGGCGTTGAAACCCGCTGGTTCGATCCGACTGATCTGGCCGCATTCGAAGCGGCCTGCTGCGATCGCACCCGCGCAGTGCTCCTCGAATCGCCGGGCAGCCTGACGATGGAAGTCCACGATACCCCCGCGCTTTGCGCAGCAGCGCGGGCACACGGGATCACTGCGATCCTCGATAACACTTGGGCCTCGTCGCTTGGCTATGCGGCGATTGCCAAGGGCGCGGATATCAGCGTGATGAGCCTGACCAAACACGTTGGCGGCCATTCTGATCTGATGATGGGCAGCGCCACCGCCAACGCCGCACACTACCCCGCGCTGCGCCACAATGCGCAGGTATTGGGGCAAGTGGTATCGCCTGACGACGCCTCGCTCGCCTTGCGCGGGCTGCGAACAATGGCGCTGCGGTTGGAGCGTGCAACGGCAAGTGCGCTTGCCGTTGCCGAGTGGCTGCAATCCCGCCCCGAAGTTTCCCGCGTCTTTTGCCCGATGTTGTCCGGATCGCCCGGCCACGATTTGTGGCAGCGCGATTTCACCGGCGGCTGCGGGCTGATCGCCTTCACCTTTGCGGGCAAAGACACAAAGGCCCGGGCAGCCTTTATCGATGATCTTGCTCTTTTCGGCATCGGATATTCATGGGGCGGTTTTGAAAGCCTGATTACGCCTTCTGATCCCGGCACAATCCGCACGGCAACAAGGCCGCATTCGGAACCCGGCCTGCGCCTGTCAATCGGACTGGAAGATCCTGTCGATCTGATCGCCGATCTTGCCCGCGGGTTCGCCACTTGGAACGCCGCATGACGCTCAAGCAGGACATGATCGATGTGATCCGCCGCCTTGATAGCTGGGGCTTTGACGTCGGCGACTATCGTATCTCGCTTTACCGGGCGATTTTGATAGTCGTTGTCACCGCCGGGATCGTTATCCTTGGCCGCCTCGCTGGCCTGCTGATTCGCCGCACCTATCGCCGGATGAAACGGCTAAACGCGGCACAGCAATTGCTCGGCGAAAAGCTGACCAGTCTGCTGGTTTGGACCCTGCTCGTCCTTTCAGGTATTGATCTGATGGGAATCAGCCTCGCCGCGCTGACGGTTTTTTCGGGCGCATTCGGTCTCGCCATTGGCTTTGGTTTGCAAAAAACCTTCGGCAATCTGATCTCAGGCATCATCCTGCTGATGGACGGATCGATCAAGCCGGGCGACGTTATCGCGGTGGGTGAAGGTTCGGAGAAAACTGTCGGACAGGTCAGCCGCATCGGTATCCGCTCGGTCTCGGTGATTACCCGCGACAAGATCGAATACCTGATCCCGAACGAACAACTGATGACCAGCCAGGTGGAAAACTGGTCGTTCTCATCGCGCGATGTGCGGGTGAAAGTGCCTATTTCCGTGGCTTACGGCACCGATCTTGATCTTGCCGAAAAGCTGATGCTCGATGAAGCGCGCAAAATTGCCCGCGTGGTTGATCATCATCCCCCCGCCGTGTGGC
>JANNZB010000483.1:0-3759 GCA_031410395.1 Novosphingobium sp. | reverse complement strand
GTTCTTGAGCTCGCTAACCGTTCCAACGAACATTTTCGACTCCTGATGAATGCGTAAGCGACGTGTCGGCGCAGGACGCCACAGAGGAATGCCTTGATCTCGAGCGAGATCGTCTCACGCGCGGGCGCGAAGACTGTCGCGAACCGCGGGAATTTCGAGCGCATCGTCGAGCGTCGCCGTCAGGCGGGCAACCAGCTCATCGATCTCCGCGATCGTACTGATCAGAGGCGGCGCCAGGCCGACCATCGCATCGCCGAAGGCGCGGAACAGCACACATCGATCATAGCCGCAGCGCGAGAGTATATCCGGGAGGCCCAGCGCCGGGTCCGGGCGGGTCTTGTTCGCTTTGTCCGTCACCAGTTCGAGACACGCGAGCAGCCCGCGGGACCGGACATCACCGACCAGGGGGTGATCCTTGAGGGGCTCCAGTGCGCGGGCAAGATGGGCGCCGCTGGCCTGGCCGTTGGCGATGATCCCGCCCTCTTCGTAGAGCCGAAGCACTTCAAGGCCGACCGCGGCGCTGACAGGATGGCCCGAATAGGTCTGGCCATGTCCGATCACGGCTTTGCCGGCGCCGTCGGTAATCGCGCGATAAATTCGATCCGAAAGCAGCGTGGCGCCCATCGGCGCGTAACCCGAGGTCAGCCCCTTGGCGAGCGTCATGATATCGGGCGTGACACCATCGTGAGCCGAGCCGAAGAGCGGGCCGGTTCGCCCGAAGCCGGTAATGACCTCATCGGCGACGAACAGAATGTCGAGTTCCTGGCAAACATCGTACATGGCTTTCAGCCATCCGTCAGGCGGAACGATCACACCACCCGAGCCCACAACCGGCTCCGCGAAGAATGCTGCAACCTTGTCGGCCCCGATTTCGGACACCTTGGCCCGAAGCTGGTCGACGGACGATTTGATCAGCGCTTCGCTACTCCCTTCAAAGCGATAGGGGTATGCGGTTGCAATATGATGCTGCGTCGACGTGGGCACATCGAAATGCGTGTGAAAGGCACGCAAGCCGGTCATCCCGGAACCGGTCGAACTTGAGCCGTGATAACCGCGGTCGACGGCGATCATATGCTTCTTTTCGGGCCTTCCCGTCACATTGAAGTAGTAGCGGATCAGCCGGATCGCCGTATCGACCGCGTCCGAGCCGCCCTGCGTAAAGAACACATGATCGAGATCGCCCGGAGCGCGCTCCGCAAGTCGCGCTGCCAGTTCGACCGCAGGCTCACTCGCGAAGTGGAAATAGCTTGTCGCATAAGGAAGTCGCGCCATTTGTTCGGCCGCGACCTCGACAACGCTCTGTTGGCCATAGCCAATGTTCACGCACCACAGGCCCGAGAAGCCATCGAGCAGGCGCCGCCCGTCACGATCGTTCAGCCACACGCCTTTGCCGGACTCCAGGAAGGTTGCGCCGCGACGCTCATGCTCGGCCCAGGAAAGAGCGGAATGAATGAGATGGCGGCGATCCTTGTTGATCATACCGGTGTCGGACATGCTGGCGGTCCCGTGCTGCAAGTTATCCCGTGATGGGCGGATTTTCAGGCTTCACAGTGAGGCACCATCGGGCATCCGAGAAGTCGCCTAACTTGACAAAACGGTGCGCGTGAAGCACCATTGCCTCGCCGGCGTAGCTGGCATCGGTGACCGGGGAGCAAGGTGCCATCGCTGACAAGACTGCAGAGCCGGCAATCGGTGCGCCACTGCCCCCTTTTGCTTCGCTTCGTGCTTTCGAAGCAGTTTTCCGTTTCGGCGGCATTCGCAAGGCCGCAACGCAGCTTGGCCTGAACCACGCGGTCGTCAGCCGACATGTCCAGCAGTTGGAAGCGTGGCTCGGAGGGCCGCTTGTCGCAAGGTCGGGCAACCGTCTTTCGCTCACCGAAGAGGGTGAGCGTTTTCATGCCCGCGTCGCCGCTGCCTTTGCCGAAATTCAAAGCGCGACCGAGGATTTTACGGGCCAGCGTCGCGTCCGTCCGTTCCGGCTATGGTGTGTACCCGGTCTTTCGATCCAGTGGCTGTCGGCGCAGCTTGCCGACTTTGAACGCGCCAATTGCGCCTTCCGCATCGAACTCAAGCCCACCGAACTACCGGCAAACCTGCAAATTCACGAGGCCGATGCCGATATCCGCTATTATCGCGACGACGACCCGATACCCCCTGGAGGACGCGGCTTGCGTTGCTTTGAACTGGCGCGACCGCAGGTGATTGCCGTTGCCAGCCCTTCGATTGCAAATACCCTCGGACTATCCAGCGCCATGGACATCCGAAAGCTGCCATTTCTCCACGAAGAGGATGATCGTGAGTGGCGTTCGTGGTTACGGCTTAACGGTGTCCATTTAACCGACAAGCTTGAAGGTCCCATCTGTTGGCATGCGCATCTCACGATCGCTGCGGCGCGCCAGGGTAGAGGGGTGGCGCTGGCCAGCCGTTTTCTCGTCGATGCGGATCTGACCCAGCGGACACTTGTACAAGTGGATATACCGAACACTGCACCAGTCGCGCTGGGCAGTTATATCCTCGTTGCGCGCGAGGACCGCTGGTCGGATCCAGTGCTCCTCGCGCTACGGCAATTCCTCAGTGTGCGGGCGCGGACGCTGGCGTGATGGCCGACAGGCGTGCCCTGCGGACTTATTGCAGTCCCATGCAGAGATATTTCAGCTCCATGTACTCCTCGATGCCCTGTCGTCCGCCCTCTCGTCCAAGACCGGACGCCTTGATGCCGCCAAACGGGGCCACCTCGGTCGAGATCAGGCCGGTGTTGATGCCGACCATGCCATATTCGAGCTGTTCCGCGACGCGCCACACGCGGGTGAGGTCGTTGGCGTAGAAATAGGCCGCGAGCCCTGCAACGGTCGCGTTCGCCATGGCGACGACGTCGGCCTCGTTTCGAAAGCGGGTGATGCAGGCCACGGGCGCGAAAATTTCCTCGCGTGCAATCGCCATCTCGGGCGTAACACCCGTCAGCACCGTCGGTTGGAAGAATGTGCCACCCAGATTGTCGCGCGCACCGCCGGCGACGACCTCGGCGCCGCCGGAGAGGGCATCGCCAATCAGACGCTCGGCCTTGGCGACCGCCCGCTGGTCGATCAGCGGCCCAACTTCGACATCCGCGTCGAAGCCATTGCCGATTTTCAGCGCGCGAACCGCCGCGCCGAACTGCGCAACGAACGCATCGTACACACCGTCCTGAACGAAGAACCTGTTTGCGCAGACGCAGGTCTGTCCAGCGTTGCGGAACTTGGACACGATCGCACCGGCGACCGCCTGCTCGATATGAGCGTCATCGAAGACGATGAACGGCGCGTTGCCGCCAAGTTCCAGACTCAGCTTCTTGACCGTGGCGGCGCACTGTTTCGCGAGCAGTTGACCCACCGCGGTCGAGCCGGTGAACGACAACTTGCGGACGATCGGGCTATCGGTGAGCGCGCCGCCGATCGCCGCGGCATCCGTGCCCGTCACCACGTTCAGCACGCCCGGCGGGATGCCGGCCTCTTCGCCCAGCTTGGCAAGAGCGAGGGCCGAAAGCGGAGTCAGTTCCGAAGGCTTCAGGACGATCGCGCACCCTGCGGCAAGCGCTGGCCCCGCCTTGCGCGTGATCATGGCCAACGGAAAATTCCATGGCGTGATGGCTCCGACCACGCCTACCGGCTGCTTGATGACCAACAGCCGCTGATCCTGACGATGGGAGGGCACAATCTCTCCGTAGGTGCGCTTCCCCTCCTCGGCGAACCACTCTAGGAAGCTCGCCGCATAGAGCACCTC
>JANNZB010000482.1:0-2288 GCA_031410395.1 Novosphingobium sp. | reverse complement strand
CGGCGGTGCTGGCGGCATGCCGCCGGAGAAGCGCGGAAGGGCAGGGCGATGACGACCCGGAACAGTGGTGCGCGCGCCCCGTCACCTATGCCTGCATGGCCGTCACTTTGCCGGGGTGCCAAGCCGCGCCAAAGCCTCGGTTTCACCAAGGGCACCGAGCCGTAAAACCACAGCCTTGAACCCTGCGGTGCTGAACGTCTCGCACCCGCTGCCGAGCATCAGCAGACCGAGTTCTTTTGCGGCCGCATCAGTCATTTCCGCTTCACGCCGGGCCAAAGTTTCGCGTTCGGTCTTGAGCTTCGCAAGCGCTGCCAGCGCACCTGATTTTGGCTTGGTCATGGGACTTCCTTTCGTCTCAATATGTCCCCTCTGCGACAAGTATTCGCACGCTTGGCGGGCTGTAGGAAAACGGTTTCTCCCCCCGAGACCGGACAATTTTCGGTGACGACGGACACCGCAATGTGATCACGCAAAGCAGCAAGACCGGCTCTAAGAACGAGCCTTGCAAGACTGCGCTCGCACTGCAAAACGGCCCTGACGGGCTGGTGCGAAATACCATCCTGCCGGGCAAATTGCTGCCTGCAAAACCCTCCCATTCATAGTGAACCAATATGCCGGAGCGATCAGCGCGATACTGGGAAATTTATGCACACCGTACGCGACGATGTCGCAGGTATTTTTGCTTGTTTTTCAAGAGGTTGGATACCAAAAAACAGGCGTGTCACAATCAGGGTGGAACACCCTTTTCCCAGGGTAAATCAGGGTATTTTCTCGCAATCCCTTGAAATTCCAGAGAATCTTTTTCGTTGCACTACACATTAGTTCACACTATGTTCTCATTGCTTTGCACAGTGTCGACCATGCTCCCAAGCGGAGTATGTGATGAACAGAACACACCAGATTTCCTGCTATCTGACCCGGCGGTCGCTTGATGAAGTCAAGCGCCAGGCCCGGCTCGAAGGCGTGTCGATCTCGGCCCTTATCCGGCAGATTGTCGAGGCCCATCTTGCCGGGAAAACCAGCGAAACGATCGATGATCTTGCTGACCGGATGCTCTTTGCGACGCTCGCCCTCGAGGCGTTGCTGAGTGCCCAGAGTGACAGCGCGCTCTACGACCAGGTGATGAAAGCCTGGCACGGCGCGCGCGCAGACGGGGAGGGTCAGTGATGCGCAAAATTGCCCATTTCATCCTCGGCAATCAGCTCCTTGAGCATGATTTCGCGATGCTGGTGGTGGCCTTCAAATGGCCGGCCCTCTTTGCCTGTCTGCTGACCATCTCCGTGACGTGGTGGCATGTCTCCTTAAGCCTTACTGACCATGAGGCCTATCTGGTCTGGATGCGGATTTACGCCGCAGGCTATATGTTCCTCGAGTTTCCGCCATCCAAATTCGTCACCATCACTGACCCGCTTGGAAGCGAACATCTCGTCCCGATTTCGATCCTCTCTTATTATCCCCCGGTCGCCATGGCGTGGGCGCACTTCACGGCGCTCCTGTGGCGCGGTTTCTTCTGGTGTGTCGCCAGCATGATCGCCGCAACAGCGCTCTATATCATCATATCGACCCGCTATGGCGGTGCGGCTGCAAAAGTCCGTCATGTACGTGGCGCCCTGATGGTGTCAGCAGATGCACTCAACGTCCAGGTGAAGCGGCTTAACCTCGCGCCGCACAAGGCGCGTCTGAAGGCCTTGTTCGGCGCGGGATATCGCCATCTGAGCCTTGATGAACGACTGGGGGCGCTCGGCATATCGGCGTTCCGGATCGCCGGGATTGATTATCCTCTGGGCTCGGAAAACCGCCATACCGCGATCATCGGGACGACGGGGAGCGGGAAAACCCAGACCCTGCTCGAGATGGTGGAACAGGTGCGGGAGCGTGGCGAGAAATGCGTGATCTTCGACCTGAAAGGCGACTTCGTTTCCGCCTTTTACGATTCCAAACGCGACATCATTCTCAATCCCAGCGACGCGCGCTGTCCGGCCTGGAGCATCTTTGACGAGTGCCACACTTTGTCAGAATTCTCGATGGCCGCCGACGCCCTGATCCCGGGCGACGCCAGTCCGTCAGATTCCTTCTGGGTGGAGGGCGCACGCACCATGTTCACCAACTATTGCATGGAAGTGATGGCAGATGGCAAACCGACCAATGAGGCTCTTGTCCACAAGCTGATGACCGCCCCGCTAGAGGATATCTATGCCGTCCTCAAAGACACGCCTGCGGGTGTCCTCGTGATTGAGGACACCCCGCGCATGGGACAATCGGTTCGTGCGGTGTTCAACACCAACGCG
>JANNZB010000481.1:0-2928 GCA_031410395.1 Novosphingobium sp. | reverse complement strand
GCCAAGATAACACCGGCATCATCTGCATGGCCCCGTTTGGCCCGAGCATCATTTCAAAAGCACCACCGCCCCCAGCCCCGGCATCGCCGATCAGCACAGTAGGCTCACCCTTCATGATCACACCGCCGTGAGCGGTGGAATCGAACATGCGGGCTGCGGGTAGTTTGTTGACGAGGACCGTCATCGATCCGTTGACGATAACATCGGGCGGGCCGACGCAGAGGCATTTGTCGGTCACCCGCGCTTGCGGGATTTTGCCGGTGAGGACGTTGATTGAGCAGGTTGGCAGGATCGGGCCGCCAACGTGCGGGATGGGCGGGGTGCCGGGGGTGACCATCGGACACACGTGCATATCGCCAAATCGTGCTGCTGGTTGCCCCATTGCCCTTGCCCTTTGCGTAAAGTGCAGGCGCAGACTAGGCGATGGAGGCCGTTTTTGGCAAGCGGCATTGCGGGGTTGATCAGTCGCGCTGTCCCGCTCTCGCAATCACCAGAGCGCCGGCGACCATCGCCATGCCCAATGCGTCCCAGCCACTGAACGCCTCGCCAAAAACCAGCCAGCCGGCAGATACGCCGATCATCGGCTGCATCAGCAAGGTCAGGCCGATTATTTGCGGCGGGAAATGGCGCAGCGAAAAGACCAGAAGCCCTTGGCCGATCAGCTGGCTGCCGGCGGCAAGGCCGATCACTGGCCACCAGTGTTGTGGCCAGACGGGCTCCCCAAGCAGCATGGCGATAAGCAGCAACAGCGGCGCGCTCGCAAGGCTGGACCAGGCGAGCAGCGACCAGTTGCCGAGGCTCTCACGCGCTTTTTGCAGCGGGATAACGTAAAAGGCATAACACAGCCCGCCAAACAGGCAGAAAAAGTCGCCCGCCAGCGTCCGGGTGGAAATCTCAAAGCTGCGGCCAAACAGGATTGCGGCCCCGGTCAGCGCGGCGATCAGCGCCAGCACCTCGCTGCGGCGGGGGCGGCGGGCCAGCGCGATCAGTCCCCAGACCATGACGATGATCGATCCGGCATTTCCGAACAGCGTGGCATTGCCCAGCCGCGTCATACCGATGCCAATATGCCAAGACGCAAGATCAATCGCGAAAAACAGGCCCGCTGCGATCACCATGACGAAGCTGCTGCGGGGCATCCCGGTGAGCGGCTGGCGGTTTGCAACGGCGAGGCCGAACAGCAGCGGCAATGGCAGAAACATCCGCCAGAACGCCGCAGCAACCGGGCCGGTATCCGCCATACGCACCCACCACGGGCCAAGCGCCAGCATCGCATTGGCGCCCATCAGCGCGGCAAAATGCCACCAGTTCCAGTCGTAGCGGTGCGGTTGCTCCAAGCTGCGATCAGCCCGGCGGCGTATCTGGTGCGGCGGGGGCGGGAGCAGGAGCAGGAGCAACATCGGCACCAAGCTGTGCGGCGGCGGCGGGCTCTGCGCTCGCTTTGCCGGTGCTCGGCACCTTGTCCACCTTTGGCGCGAGCGGCGGCTGCGAGGTTACCGTATCGAGCGGAAGCATCGCATCGCTGGCTGAACCAGGCAGAATCTCGCCGCCCGCCTGAACCTGTTTGTCAGTCTGCTTGTTGCAGGCTGAAAGCGCCAGCAGAGCGATGGTTGCAAGTAAGCGGGACTTGGTCATGCAGCAGACTCCGGTGGGCAAGGCGATTCAAGCTGGGCCAGAAAGTGTTTGGCGCGCGCCAGCAATGCCCGATCCCAGTCGTGGCTGGCAAGCTGGATACCAAGCCGCGCCATGCTGGTCACCCCGGCATCGCTGATTCCGCAAGGGACGATGCCGGTAAAATGCGTAAGATCGGGCGACAGATTGACCGAAAAACCGTGCATTGTCACCCATTTGCGGATGCGCACGCCAATTGCGCCGATCTTGGCCTCGCTGCCATCAATATCGCGGGTCCAGATGCCGATGCGGCCCGGACTGCGCCACGCGCTCACGCCAAAATCGCTGAGTGTATCGATCACCCAGCCCTCTATCGCGTGGACAAATCCGCGCGCATCCCGCGCGCGCGCCCGCAGATCGAGCAGCACATAGCCGATCCGCTGGCCCGGCCCGTGATAGGTATAGCGCCCGCCGCGCCCGGCCTCGACCACCTCGAAGCGCGGGTCGAGCAGTTCGGCGGCGGCGGCGCTGGTTCCGGCGGTGTAAACCGGCGGGTGTTCGAGCAGCCAGATCAGCTCTTTGGCCTCGCCCGCTGCAATCGCCGCATTGCGCGCCGCCATATCCTCCAGCGCGGCGCGATAGGGCACCGGCGCGCTATCGCGGCGTAGTTCGATGCCGGGGGGAAAGACTTGGCTCATGACCGCGCTTGCGTGGCGGGGATTGGCTGGCATATCAAGAGCCAAGGCAACATCAGGGGAAGCCATTTTATGCGATTCGACAGCAATCAGGCGTGGACTGAGGCGGTGGCCTCGGTCAACGCGCACCGTGCGGTGCTCTGGCCAGTGGCAGGTGTGTTCTTCCTGTTGCCGGGGCTGATCTGGGTGTGGTTCTTTTCCGGCACCCAGGCCGAATTGATGGCCGGAATGCGCAATCCTGCAACCGCCAGCGCGGCGATGTCCGGAATGTTTGGCAAGGTCATGCCCTATTTGCTGTTGCTGATGCTGATCCAGTCGGTCGGAAATTTGAGCCTTCTGGGCCTGTTGACTGACCGCACGCGGCCAACCGTGGGTCAGGCGATTGGTACTGCTGTGCGCAACCTGCCAAGCCTGATCGGCGCGGGAGTGCTGATTTTCATCGTCTATATGGTGATTGGCCTGGTGGCGGCTTTGGTTATTGGCCTGATCGTTGCGCTGACGAAAGTTACGGCGATTGCAATCGTTTTTGTGGGGATTGGCCTGGTCGCGATATTTTGGGCGCTGACCCGGCTTTCACTGCTGTTGCCGGTGATCGTGGTTGACAAAGTGAGCAATCCGATAA
>JANNZB010000480.1:0-2776 GCA_031410395.1 Novosphingobium sp. | reverse complement strand
CTGATAACCACCGCGCCATCAGTGGTTTACCGCATCCAGCTGCGCAAATCCAAAACCGACGACGCTCGCGAAATCCTGCTCCACAACCCGGCTGATTATCCCGATCCCAGCCGCATCGAGCAGATCGACGAACCATGGATCAAGGCGACGATCTACACGCCCGACGAATACCTCGGCTCAATCCTCAAGCTGTGTCAGGATCGGCGCGGCGTGCAGACCGGCCTGACATACGTCGGCGGCCGCGCCCAGGTGAACTACGAATTGCCGCTCAACGAAGTGGTGTTCGATTTCTATGACCGCCTCAAAAGCATCAGCCGCGGCTATGCCTCCTTTGACTACGAACAGATCGGCCTGCGCGAAGGCGACCTCGTCAAAATGAGCATTCTGGTGAACAACGAACCCGTCGACGCGCTAAGCATGATCGTCCACCGCGGCGTCGCCGAGGCGCGCGGCCGCCACATGTGCGAACGCCTGAAAGACCTGATCCCCCGCCACCTGTTCAAAGTGCCCATCCAGGCAGCCATCGGCGGCAAGGTAATCGCCCGCGAGACGATTGCCGCGATGCGCAAGGACGTGACCGCGAAGTGCTACGGCGGCGATATTTCGCGGAAGAAGAAACTTCTGGATAAACAGAAAAAGGGCAAGGCGCGGATGCGGGAGTATGGGAATGTGAGTATCCCGCAGGAGGCGTTTATTGCAGCGTTGCGAATGGGGGAGGAATAAAGTTTCTCCCTTACCTGGAGACCGGGACTATCGAAGATGGATGGACTACACGATCCATATGCAGCGCCTAGCCGCGTGAACACGAGGCTGGGCAAAATGAAGAGGTCATCGTTCTCGCGCCACCTTTAATTGGGAATTATTCCACCTGTCATCGTAATTCGCAGCTTAATTCGCTGTCATCGTAATTCGTCAACGTAATCCCAATGCCCTGCAAACCGCGCAGACGCCAAGATAAGATAAGGTCTTTCAAAGAACGGCACGGGGACAGGTTTGCCTATACCCTTCCGCGCTTGTGGATTGTCAGGCAATTTGACAGTCACTTGAAGAATAGTAAGCTTCGGCGTCGCGATTGACGAATCCATAAAGTAACGGGGCAGGGCACCATGGCGCAGACAGGCACGACAACGAGTACACCGATTTCGCCGGGAAGCGATGCTGCACAATGGCTAGCGGGCCGAACTGCCGCGGTTGGCAACCCCAAATGGGACAGCCACGACAACACGATCAATACAACTGTTTCTGCGTATAAAAGTCATCTCCAGTCGCTCGGCAACGCCCCACAATTCGACGCGCGGGTTATCAAGGCCATGCTGTGGGTTGAAAGTGGCGCAAACGACCCTGCATGGAACACTAAGCCGATGCAAATCGGCGTTCCAGGCGATCCGGGCCTAAGAGACTTTTTCGATCCAGCCCGTCCCGGTACTTCACTGATCCCGCCGACAATGAAGGCGGGCCTGAATGCGCTGAGCGCTGTAACGTCCCCAACGGCCAACATTCAGGCTGGCACCGGTTACCTGCTTATGCGCATTGGGACCTTTGCCATGACCAATTTTAACAAGCCAGGCGGTGTGCGGAAAATGGTTATGGTGAAAGCTGGCGACACGATCGAGCGGCTTGCTAAGCTCCATCAGTCGACCACATTGTCGATCCTTGGAAGCAATCCGACCGTGACGGCCAATTCACTGCGGATCGGGCAGGGGATCATCATAGCCCAGGCAGAACTGCGCTGGACACCGACAAGCTGGCGTGCATTCACCGCCGATACAATTGCCCAAAACTATAATGGCGGGGGCGACAAGAACTACAGTGTCAAGCTTGCCCATTGCATGAAGCTGCTGGGACTTTGATGGTGATTATAGGGGGATTAGTCCTGGCGCTCGCCCCCATTGCTGCAACTGGGGCGATGACCGTCTGCGAGTACGCGGACGGACAGGCGGCGGTGATGGCTTGTGTTAATCGCGAAGCGAACCGCGCCCGCATACAGCTTGCCTCTGCCGAGGCTGAACTCAACGAGGCCATGGCGCGTTGGGACGAAGATCCTGTCTACGTTGCTGCGGGAAAACGCGCTGCGAGGGCCGCGCGGGTGTCCTACGTAGCAAACCGGACTGCCCAATGCGCTTTCAATATGGCACTTGTAGGCGGCGGTGCGGGCAATGCGCGGCGCATGGCAGGTCGATCATGCGAAGCGGACCTCGACGATGCGCGCACGGCACAGCTCCGGGCGATCGTTGCGAGACTACCGAGGCGGTAATTGAATTGAGGCCGCAGTGCCGGGGCCACCGAATTTCGCGGTTACAGAGCGAACCAAGTGCCTTCGCTCTTACCCTCCAATCCCCGGGACCTCGCCCACCCCCCAAACTGTTGCCCCAGCACAGCACTTTTCCGCCGCTTTGGCCCCGCGACATATAGTTGCTTGCAGCGCGCGGCGCTTGTCCGTAACAGCGCGGATCAAATCTGCTGGCTGCGGGGGCGCAGGTTCAGGTTAATTTTTCGGTTGGGGAATGGATTTGCACGGTCGCCTGCCCGGTAAAGAGGGCAACATCTCCGCGTTTTACGCCAATGATTTGCCGCTGATCCCGCGGCAGTGGATCGTGGCGGCCATTGGCCTGAGCACGCTGGTGCTAGCGGCGCTGATGATTCGCGCGCGGCTGACGATTAATCCGATGAGCCTTGGTTCTGCCGCCTTTGTTGTGATTGCCGGTGGGCTTGCCAGCCTGCGCCATGCCACGCATTTCAAGCGCCATGCCGAGGCGGGCATGGTGATGGTCAATCT
>JANNZB010000479.1:0-10725 GCA_031410395.1 Novosphingobium sp. | reverse complement strand
GAAAAGCAAAGCCGCCACCGCACGAGGAAAGTGCTTCGCAAGCTTGAGCTACCGGGCCGCCGCCCCAAGAAGCGGAGGTTCCTCGATCAGCGATCCTTGGTAATCGGGATCGGCGGAACGGCGTGGTCTGATGAATAAACCGCGATCGTATCGGCTACCGGATCGAGTCTGATCCACAGCGCCATACCTATCGCCAGCACGGACAGCACTATTGCTGCGTTTCGGCTGGTGCCCGGCGCGAGGCCCGGCCAGAGCGGGAGCATGGCTACGGTCGCCATAGCGAGCGTCAGCGCGGCGACTGATGGCATGACTGGCCCCACACCTTGCATGATGAAGTGGCCGAGATAGAGCATGTAGCCGAACGTCAGCGCGGCGCAAATCACAGCGAACCAGCGAAATTTGGCAGCAGCACAAATCGCCAGCGTGGCCAGCAGCACCGGCCATAGGATGAAGTAAGCTGCGGTTGGGGCAAACACCTGAGCCGCGGTGCCGAACAGGGCGAGCAGCAAGGTGCCGCCGATCAACTGACCGTTGCTCGCAGCAGACTTGCCGTAAACCAGCAGGAACCCAGCCATGCAGGTAAATGCTGCCATTAACTCAAGCATCGGAATCGCCGCCAGTCGGTCGTAATAATTGTGCCCGGGACCAGAACCGGAAACGATGTTCAGCAGATAAAGCGCCAACCCTGCCCCGACTATCAGCCCCAACATGCGGCCAAGTCCAACCAGACAGTCCTTGACCGAGCAACCCCGTCTTGCCGCAAGGCCCAGCCCTGCCGCTGTGACACCAATCATCAGCCAGCCGATCCACACCGGGTAAAGCACGGTGAACAGCCCGAACACATCGAAGAACACCACGTTGGCCGATGGCGCTGGCAGCTGCTGCGCCCGCGCCAGTGCTGACGTAATCGCCAGAACCTGCCCGCCCATATCCTGCAATGCGCCCTGATCGAGCCGTTCTGGCGTCGCTTTAGGCGAATGATAAAGCCCGGCCCGCCCGATAAAAGCGAAATTGTAACCCAGAGTGTCGCCTGCCTTCAGCGTCACAGAAAGATCGGTATCGTTTGGCAATACCGAGTAAATATAGGCCGCGAGCGAGGAACCTCCGGGATGCGAAACCACCTTTGCAAACAAACGCACGGCATCGCCATTATTGCGCGAGGTCTGGAACAGCGTTGTCCGTCCACCGCCGCCACGCGCCTCCATGTTGACCACCGCACCGATGCGCTGGCGGAGCGGATCTACGGCGAAAAATGCTTTCGCGCCGCTGAGCCCGGTTTCCTCGCCGTCGGTAATTATGACCGCAATATCTCGCTGTGTTTGCCCTTGCGCCTTGATTGCGCGGACAGCCTCCAAAATGCTGGCGACGCCTGTTGTATCGTCTGCAGCGCCGGGCGAACCCCAAACGGTGTCGTGATGCGCCATCATCGCCACCGCCGGAAGCGAGCGGTCCCTGCCCGGCAGTACGCCGATCACATTGATTAAAGTTGTCGGCACCAGCGTGCCTTTGCTCCACTGCGTCACACGTTCAATTGATTTTTGCGGCATCGGTGAGCTTGTTTCACGCACCTCTAGCCCCATGCCGCGCAGTCGCTCGACGAGATAGGCGCGCACCGCCGCGTCTTCGGCTGATCCCGCGGGATGCGGAACCCCGGCTATGCGGCGGACATCAACCATCGCACGCTCGGCTGAAAAACTCTTGGCATCGGCTGAAGCGGGCACTGGCCCCGGCGGCGTGGTCGCCATGATCGCCAGTAGCAATGCCACAACCGTCGCCGCGAGAATTCCTAGCCAGTTCTTCATCATAGTATCCTTCTGCCCGCCGCCAGTGATGGTGCGCGAATGACGCGGAGTCAATTTGCCTCAATTGTGCAATATCGCACCTTTGCGGGTGGCGCGGCTGCGCGCATGCTTCTAAGGGGGCACCACCCGTAACCGCAGTCCCGGACAGGTCCTATGCGCATAGCCATTGCTTCCGATCACGCCGCCTTTGATTTGAAGGCCGAATTGCGCGATTATCTGATCGGCTTGGGCCATGATGTGGCTGATCTTGGGCCTGAAACAGCTGACCGGGTGGACTATCCAGACTTCGGCTACAAACTCGCGGTGGCGGTTGCCGATGGTTCCGCCGAGTATGGCGTCGCGCTGTGTGGTTCGGGCATCGGCATCTCCATCGCCGTGAATCGCGATCCTGCTTTGCGCTGCGCCTTGGTTTCTGAGCCGCTCTCAGCCGCCCTCGCGCGTGAGCACAATAATGCCAATGCCATCGCAATGGGCGCGCGGCTGATCGCAGCTGATATGGCCAAAGCCTGCCTCGACGCCTTCCTCTCCACGCCTTTCGCCGGGGGCCGACACACCGGCCGCGTCGAAAAGCTGACTCATCCCACCTGCTGAACAGGATTATCGATGACTGCCGTTACTCCGAAGGGCTTTTTCACCGCTAGCATTGCTGAAACCGATCCCGTGATTGCCGGATGGATCGCCAAGGAACTCGGCCGTCAGCGTGACAAAATAGAACTGATCGCTAGTGAAAATATCTGCTCGCGCGCAGTGCTCGAAGCCTCCGGTTCAGTGCTGACCAACAAGTACGCCGAAGGCTATCCCGGCAAGCGTTACTACGGCGGCTGTGAATATGTCGATGAGATCGAAACGCTGGCGATTGATCGCGCCAAGGCGCTGTTCGGCAGCCAGTTCGCGAATGTGCAGCCCAATTCGGGCAGCCAGATGAACCAGGCGGTGTTTCTCGCGCTGCTCCAGCCGGGCGACAAGTTCATGGGTCTGGACCTCGCCGCAGGCGGTCACCTCACCCACGGCCACCCGATGAACATGTCAGGCAAATGGTTCACGCCGGTGCCTTATGGCGTGCGCGAAGAAGACCAGATTATTGACATGGACGAGGTCGCGCGAATTGCGCGGGAAAACCAGCCCAAGCTGATTGTTTGTGGCGGGACTGCCTATTCGAGATTTTGGGATTTCGCGCGTTTTCGTGAGATTGCCGACGAGATTGGCGCTTACCTGATGGCGGATATGTCGCATTTTTCCGGGCTGGTGGCTGGCGGTGTTCACCCCACACCCGTGCCCCACGCCCATGTCACCACCAGCACCACGCACAAATCGCTGCGCGGACCAAGGTCGGGCATCATCCTGAGCAATGACGAGGCGATTGCCAAAAAGATCAACACTGCGGTGTTCCCCGGTCTTCAGGGCGGACCGTTGATGCACATCGTCGCTGCCAAAGCGATTGCTTTTGCCGAGGCGATGACTCCTGAGTTCAAGGCTTATGCGCAGGCCGTTGCCGATAACGCCAAGGTGCTCGCCACCAGCCTTCAGGAACAAGGCCTCGACATCGTATCGGGCGGCACCGACAACCACCTGATGCTGGTTGATCTGCGTCCCAAGCAGGCCAAAGGCAAACACGCAGAAAAGGCGCTCGATCGTGCGTCGATCACCTGCAACAAGAACAACATTCCTTTCGATACAGAAAAGGCGATGCTGACATCGGGTATTCGTCTCGGAACGCCCGCCGCAACGACGCGCGGATTCGGAGCTGCCGAATTCGAGCAGATTGGCGTGTTGATTGCTGAGGTGGTCGAAGGACTGCGCAAAAACGGCGAAGCGGGTGATGCCCAGGTTGAAGCCTCTGTTGCCGCGCGAGTGGACGAGCTATGCGCTCGATTCCCAATTTACGAAGGAATGTAAATCATGGCTCAAGGTGATGATCTGATCGGCGCAGCACGCGATGAAATCGTTGGCATGGCGAAGGAGGGCATGGCGCACCCATCGACCGCGCCGGTGCTCACCGGGGCTGCGATGGGCGCTGTGGCAGGTGCGATCCTGCCGATTGTGTCATGGCCGATTGGACTTCTCGCTGGTGCTGGTGTCATGCTCTACAAGCGCCTGCGCCGCTAACCAATGCGGTGTCCGTTCTGCGCCCATGATGACAGCCAAGTAAAGGATTCGCGGCCCACCGAGGATAACACCGCGATTCGTCGCCGCCGTCAGTGCGAAAGCTGCGGCGCGCGCTTTACTACGTTCGAACGGGTGCAACTACGCGATATCGTGGTGATCAAAAGCGGCGAAAAGCGGGAACCTTTTGAGCGCGCCAAGATCGAACAGTCAGTTTCTCTCGCTACCCGCAAACGCGGGATTGCGCAGGAACGCCTCGATCAGCTGGTTTCGGGTATCCAGCGCCAGATCGAAACAATGGGCGAGAGCGAAGTTCCGGCAAAGGCGATTGGCGAGATGGTGATGGACGGCCTTCGTCAGCTCGATTCGGTCGCCTATATCCGCTTCGCCAGCGTCTATAGAGATTTCAGCGAGGCGCGCGATTTTGAAGAGTTCGCCAGCACCGTCTATGAAGCCGGCGAGCGCGAACCTGAGCGGAAATAGCGGCCAGTATGGAGCAACCGTTCTTCGTCTATCTGCTGCGATGCGGCGATGGCACCTTCTTCGTTGGCCACACCGATCAGCTTGAGTTGCGCCTCGCGCAGCACCGTGATGGCATGCTCGATAGCTACACGGCGACGCGTCCGCCGATTGAGCTTGTGTGGTCAGATGAACTCCCAACCATAGACGCCGCCTTCGCTGCCGAGCGCCGCCTGAAGGGTTGGACGCGCGTCAAAAAGATGAAGCTCATCGCTGGCGATGAGGAACTGGCGAGCCAGTTGCGGACACTGGCGCCAGTTTCGCGGATCATCACAACGCCTCAGCCTGCGCCGGACGCAGCACAACAACCCCACAAGCCGCGCGCACCGCAACAACCAATCATCGTCCTCGTCCGCCCGCAACTTGGCGAAAACATCGGCAAGGCGGCGCGCGCAATGCTCAATTTTGGGCTTACAGAGCTTCGCATTGTCGATCCGCGCGATGGCTGGCCTAATCCCATGGCTGGCCCAGCTGCGGCAGGTGCCAACGTGGTGCTCGAACGCGCGCAGGTGTTTGCTAGTCTAGCCGAGGCAGTGGCGGATTGTCCGCATGTCTATGCCACCACTGTGCGAAAGCGCGGGGTAACCAAGCCGGTAGTCACGCCCGAACAGGCGGCGCAAGCAATCCACCGCGATTCGGGACGTTCAGCTCTGGTGTTCGGGCCTGAACGATCAGGCCTGGAAACCGAAGACGTCGCCCTCGCGCGAGCGATCTTGACGGTGCCCATAAACCCTGAATTTGCTTCGCTCAACCTTGCGCAAGCAGTAATCCTTTGCGCCTACGAATGGTCAAAGCTGGCTGCGCTTTCCCAACCGACGTACGAAGAATTACACCCCCCCGCCCCTCAGGATGAACTTGAGGGGCTGATCGGCCACCTCGAAACAATGCTCGAGCCAACCTCGTTTTTCCGCCCGCTCACCCGGGCAAATTCGACGCGGCTGACACTGCGAACAATCATGACCAAGCCCGGCTGGAGCCATCTCGAAGTTCGGACCCTGCGCGGCGTTCTCTCGGCGCTTAGCAGCGATAGGAAGCGCGAACAGTGAACCGGTTTTCATGGATTGTTTGGCCTTGCTAAGTTAAACTGCCAAGCGCAAAGCAAATACACAAATGCTCGTTTTGCACGATAATTGGGGATACAGGATGAAATTGAAATTTGCTTTTATGGCATTATCCATACTCACCCCCACTCCAATAATTGCCAGTGAACAGCTGAATCAGCCAACGCAACCCCCTAAAAAGGCGCCAAGGATTTGCCGCGTGGATGCTAATACTGGCTCCATAATTCCGCATCGCACTTGTCATAGCAAGGCTGATTGGGAGGCGATTGACCGGGAAGCCAACAAGATGCCTGACGGAGTGTTGAACCGGCCAGAGCGTGGCGATGCACGCGGTGTAAATTAATACTGACAGCCTTGCGCCTTGACTTTCTGCCGCGTCTCAGCTATAGGCGCGCCTACGCAATTGTCCCTGCACTCCGGTGAAGCGGTGGTCGCATTCAGCAGCACGCTGAATGGTGCGGGTCCGGACTAGAAGCACGGGCACATGGCCTGTGCATGCAAATTGAAGGACTACGCATGTCGAAGCGTCACGCATCGAAGCATAAAATTGACCGCCGCATGGGTGAAAATATCTGGGGTCGACCGAAAAGCTCTGTCAACCGCCGCGCCTATGGCCCCGGCCAGCACGGCCAGCGCCGCAAGAGTAAGGTTTCGGACTACGGCATTCAGCTGCGCGCCAAGCAGAAGCTCAAGGGCTACTACGGCGACGTCACCGAAAAGCAGTTCAAGCGCACCTATCAGGAAGCGGCTTCCATGAAGGGCGATACCGGCCAGAACCTGATCGGCCTGCTCGAACAGCGTCTCGATATGGTCTGCTATCGCGCAAAGTTCGCGCCGACCATCTTCTCGGCCCGCCAGATCGTTTCGCACGGCCACATTCTGGTAAACGGTGTTCGCTGCAACATCGCCAGCCGCCGCGTTCGCCCAGGTGACATTATCAGCCTTGGCACCAAGGCCAAGGAAATGGCGCTGATCATCGAAGCTCAGTCATTGGCTGAGCGTGAAATTCCCGAATATGTCGCGCCCGATGGCAACGACAAGATCACCTTCGTCCGCGTTCCGACGCTTGATGAAGTGCCCTATCCGGTGAAGATGGAACCGAACTTGGTTGTCGAGTTCTATTCGCGCTGATTTCTGAGCGATATCAATTCAAAAGGGCGGTCCTGTGGGGCCGCCCTTTTTGTTGGGGGATCATGCACTGTCAGAAACGACCCCTATGGCAGGCCAGTTCGCACCTTTCACTCGATCTTCAGCGCCTTTCGCAAAAACACATCGCTGGTTGAGAGAAGCTTGGCCCTGACCGCGCCGTCGTCAAGATAATGGTCGAGTCCAGGAAATTCGATCAATTCAGCCTGCTTTCCGGCGCTTCTCAACTTGCTCAGCATAAACCGCGATTCACCGATTCCGACATTTTCATCTTGATCCCCGTGGAACATCAAAACCGGTGCCTTGATTTTTGCGGCATTCTGCGCAGGCGATCCCTCGCTTATGTGCGCGCCGTGGCCGATGAATTTATCCACCAAAAGCGAGTTGGCGAAGCGTGACGATTCTGAGCGCAGCTTTTCCAGGTCGGTGACCGGTGCCACGGCAATAATTGCTTTGAACAGGTCAGCATCGAGCACCGACGTCTGCAACGCCGCATAGCCGCCATAAGACCAACCGACGATCGCCAGCTTGCCCGGGGCTGCGATTCCCTGCTTTTGCAGCCACCTTCCCGCATCGTTGACATCGCCAATTGCTGTTCGCCACGATTGGAAACCATTGCGGCGATACCAATCCGAACCATAACCGGCTGATCCGCGATAATTGGGCTGCAACACGGCATACCCCCGCGCAGCAAAGAATTGCACCAACCAATCAAATCCCCATTCGTCGCGCGAACTTGGTCCACCATGAGGCATAACAATCGCAGGAATTCCCTTGCCGGTGCTCCCCACAGGCAGGGTCAGATAGGCCGGGATAAAAGTTCCATCAGCTGCCGGATAAGAAACCGGTTTCATCTCCGCGAGCGTCGTACTAGCCAGAAGACTTCGAACGGGCAGTATCTCTCCTAACTTTCGGGTAGTCTTGTCATAAACATAAAATATACCGGGATTGGTGTCGCTTGAAGCCAGCAACAACAGCTTATTCTCATCGGCGCTGGCATCGATGAAATCGATATTCGGATTACCTGGTAAAGCCTGACCAAGCGCGACGCCAAGTTTTTTGAGCTCGGGATCGAAGAATTCGATGTTGCGCCTCTCGGTCGCATAGCTGGCGCCAACGACGCGCTCGTCCCTGCCGATTTGAATCACCGAATCAATGTCGACATCGGGCCGGGCCAGCAGCAAAGTGGATTTGCCGCTTCCATTAAGAGCCACACTGTAAAGCGCACGATGACCTTCCTTATCACCAAAGCCATAAGCCACGTCGCTCACTGAATCGACCGCGACCGGATACAGCCCTTTTTCCACGCCATCTGTTTCGGTGACTTGAGAGAGCAACTGCCAGTTTCGGTCACCCAGTTTGCGAAACGTATAGCGAAGCCTGGCCTTCATCAGGCCATCATCATCGAGTGTTCGCGTGCCCATGACGCGCACGACGCCCGTGCCATCCGCAATATAGTCAAAGGCGCTGGAATTTGCCTTTTCAACACCTACCCGCTTCAAGGTCACAGTATCAATGTCTTCGACGCCAAGCCCCTCGCTAATTTTAGCGGTGATGTAACCAGTTGTGGATTCCGGGGAATATTGCCGGGTCATCAGAACATGCCCAGGCTTGTCCGCCACAACGCGGGCAATAACATCACCGCCGTTCTGGATCATTCGTAGCGAGTTGCTGTTGACGTCGATCGTTAGCTTGGCAACATTGCTTCCATCGCTGTTCACGGCAAACATCCGCGAATAGCCGAGAAAGTATCCGGGCTCGCTGACAACGATGCGCAACTGGCAGATCAGCCTGTCATCAGTGGTCCAGGAACAGCGCCGCAGGGACATGCCTTTTTCAGTTTGGCGCACGATTGGCTTGGGCACTTCCTTTCCCGAAAGGTCAGCAACATACATAAGCTGCCCAGCCGGACCAAAATGCACCACATAGGAAATATGCGCACCGTCTGGCGAAATCGCGATTTGCCGAACATCTTCAAGCGCCCCAAACCGCGCGGCGGTGACCGCTGGATCTTCGGCAATAGCTGGAGTGTGTGAAACGCCGCAAAGCAATACGACTACGGCCAGGCGAACAGGTTTGAACATCACTAGCCCCAAAGTTTCAACGGAATTGATTGTGCCGTTTTTACGAAATTAATCAAGCTTTTCGCCAGACACATTAGGCCAAATTGTTTTGCAGATAGTCGCGCCGGAAATCAGCTTAAAACGCCGCAACCGCGCCTCCCTAATCGCATCCCGCATACCCGCCATCAGCGCCTGATTAAAGGACAAGTTGAGCAAGGTCAGCAGCATCGAGTCAAGCATTGCGGCGGAATTGATTAGGTGGCGCAGATATGTGCGGCTGTAGGTTTTGCACACTGGGCAGACAAAGCGTTCATGAGTCGGGTCGCTATCCTCGGCGCGCTTCGCACTGCGCATATTGACCGGGCCATTCCAGGTTAAGCCCTGTCCATTGCGGCCTGACCGCGTCGGCAACACGCAATCGAACATATCAACGCCGCGCACGACTGAGCCCACTCCCGAGATGCAAACACAAAGCCTCTCTGGGTTGATATGGGCAACTGCGTATTCCGCTACAGAAGGAAATGCCGCGAAAACTTTCGGGCCATTATATCATTTGGTTTGCCTGCGGCCGTGCGGGCGAGCGCAGATGGCAATGCGGATGCCGCGGGTACGGATGCGGCAAAGGCTTCAGCAAAGCGCCTAAGCTAAATAGCCTCGCCGGAAACCTGCAGCAAACTCCGCAAACCGTCCTTCCGCAATCGCCGCGCGCATCCCCGCCATCAGCGCCTGATAGAACGACAGGTTGTGCTCGGTCAGCAGCATCGCGCCGAGCATTTCGCCAGACTTGATCAGGTGGTGCAAATAGGCGCGACTGTAGGTTGTGCACACCGGGCAGGCGCAGCGCTGGTCAATGGGAGCCTCATCCTCTGCATGCTTTGCGTTGCGCATGTTGAGCGGGCCGCTCCAGGTGAAGCCCTGCCCGTTGCGGCCAGACCGCGTGGGGAGCACGCAATCGAACATATCCACGCCACGTTCGACTGCGCCGACCAGATCGTCGGGTTTGCCGACGCCCATGAGGTAGCGCGGGGCGGCATCGGGTAGTTGGGCAGTGGCGAAATCGAGAGTGGCGAACATGGCTTCCTGGCCTTCGCCCACCGCGAGGCCGCCGATCGCGTAACCGTCAAATCCGATTGTTGTCAGTGCATCGGCGCTGGTCCGGCGCAGACCTTCGTCGAGCGCGCCCTGCTGGATGCCGAACAGTGCTACTCCCTGTGCGTGCTCACCGCCAGCATCGAAGGCATCACGGCTGCGCTGTGCCCAGCGCATCGACATTTCCATCGATTTGGCAATCACATCGCGCGGCTGATCGGCGCGCGGGCATTCATCAAAGGCCATTATGATGTCGCTCCCGAGCAGCCGCTGGATTTCCATCGAGCGTTCGGGGCTGAGAAGGTGGCGTGAGCCATCGAGGTGGCTGGCGAAGGTCACCCCTTCCTCGTTGATCTTGCGCAGATCGCTGAGGCTCATCACCTGATATCCGCCGCTGTCGGTGAGTATCGGGCGCGGCCAGTTCATGAACTTGTGCAGCCCTCCCAGCTTGGCTACGCGCTCCGCGCCGGGGCGCAGCATTAGGTGATAGGTGTTGCCTAGGATAATGTCCGCACCGGTGCCGCGCACCGTTTCGGGCTTCATGCCTTTTACCGTGGCAGCCGTGCCGACGGGCATGAATGCAGGTGTGCGGATATCGCCGCGCTGCATCTGGATTACGCCGGTGCGCGCCTTACCTTCGCGCGCGTGGATGGTGAACTGGAAGCGGGTCATCGCTCGCCTCTAGCGGGGCACGCTGTGTTTGCGCAATGGAAGCGGTTCTGAGAAATTGGGCCTTAGTGCGCGGACGGCATTGGCTTTGTCCCATTCCAGCTCCACCCAGCAATCTTCCATCCGGCCGGAGTGCGGTGAAGCGCAAAGGTCATTGTAGCGGGTTCACGCATTGGGCGTCCGTGTTGCTTGAAGGTGTAAACAGTGGGAGCGACGGCATAGCCACGATCGCCTGCTTTGGTGAGTATGCGCGGAGATCCCATCGAGACTCTG
>JANNZB010000478.1:0-5532 GCA_031410395.1 Novosphingobium sp. | reverse complement strand
CGTCTCCTCGCCCTCATAGTGCTGGGTCTTGCTCTTCCAGTTGGCCTCAATCGGCAGATGGCAGCCGCCGCAACTGGTGGTCCAGCTGAGGTGGCAGGTGAAGCAGGTGATTTTGGCATCGTCATGCGCGCGCGCTTCTTTGGCTATGCCCGGCCCGAAGGTGAACGCGCCATCCTGCGCGCCAGAACGCCCCATCAGCTTGGCCCGCGCCGCCTTGGCGTTGAATGTCGGCGATGCGGGATCAAGCGAATCGCGCACCAGGCTAACCCGCCATTCGATCTTCGGATCAACGATAGACCGCTGCACCAGCACCTGCCGCCCCGCCGGATCCTTCGACCATTCAAACCGCCGCTTGCCATCAGGATTGCGCAGCAGGGCGAGGTTGTTGCCCGTCGGCGGCGCTGCGGGGCCGGAGGTTAGCAGGGTGGGCAGCGCATCGGCGGTGCCGTGGCAATCCTTGCAACTGATCTCCACCGCATCGGCAACCTCGCCATAGATAAGGCCATTTCCGTGGCTATCCTGCGAGAAGTGGCAATCGGCGCATTGCATCCCTTTTTCCGCGTGGATGTCCATCAAATGGACCGCCTTGCCGGGGTTGGTGCCGGGCGGAACGAATTTGCCCTCACCCTGTTTGCGCCATTTCTCAGGGTCATCGGGCGAGAAGATCTTGCCAGCGGCATCGAGCAGATTGCCCTCGCGGTCACGCTTAAACACGCCGCGGAAGTTCCAGCCGTGGCCGTGGTAATCGGCCATCTGGGTGTCTTTAAGATTGGGGTTGAGATCATAGACATCACGCAGGAATTCGATGTCGCCCCATTTTCCGCGCGCGCTCGCGCCTTCGGGATTGCGGTCCTCAACCTCGCGCACTTCGGCTGCCGTCGGGTACTTCTGCTTCTCAGGCCACATCTTGGCGGCGTCGCTCTCATAGTCCCACATAGTGTATCCGAGGAACGAATTGAGGAAGATATTGGGCTGATGCATATGGCAATTCATGCACTGGCTGGTCGGGATCGCGCGGGTGAACATGTGCTGGAGCGGGTGGCCGCTTTCCTTGCGATCAATCGTGGGATCATCAGTGATCGACTGCCCATCGCGGCCATGCGCGGCATAGGTCAGGCTGTGGCGCGGCTCGCGATCATTGGCATAGACCACGTGGCAGGCCGAACAGCCTGATGCGCGATAGTCCCCTGGCTGGTCATTGGTGCCCATGAACCACGTATAAGGATCGTTGAGGCGCGTTTTATGAATATTGAGTACAGGGATCGCCACGCGCAGGCCGGTTCCAGGGCCGCGGTTTGATTGCTTGAGATCGGGGCGTCCGGGCTCTTCCAGCTTCTGGATCGCGCCAGATGGGTTTGGCAGGCCAACCTCGGCAAACTGGGTTCCGTTGGTCCGTCCGCCGCGCTCAAACACGCGGAAGACATCGGCAGGCGGGATCACCTGCCAGCGCGGCAGCGGATAGAGTGCAGCCAGCGCCCCGCGCGCCTTTTGCTGCGCGGTAACCGTCCCCGGCGGGCTTCCGGGCGAGACGATCTTCGCTGGCTGGCCATCGCGGGTATAGGCCTCGCCAAAGATGTAGCTTTTGAAAGGGACGACGCCGTTATTATACGCCGCCCCACCCCACAGCATCGCCCCGCTCGCCATCAGCGATCGCTCGGCGGCCTCGATCTGCGGCATATGGCACGCCCCGCAGCTTTCGCGCGCGGCGCGGTAATCGCCGGGATTGACGAACCGGACGTATTCGGGCGCTTCCTTGTTGAGCAGGGTGTACGAACGTTTCGGATTGGCCGAGCTGGGGTAGTTCCATTCATGCGGATAGCGCGGCAGGACATGCGCCTTGTCACGTGCGGCAGCATAGGAGGGGTCGGCGGGCGCAAGCCCCGCTGCCACTCGCACCGCAGCATTACCGCCGTGGCAATCGGTGCAGCCCAGCCGCACGGCGGGCGAGGTGTGCATGGTCCAGGCATCGGATTTGGAATGGCAGCCAATGCAGCCCGCCGACTTGGCATCAGCCTGTTCGCGCGTCTGGTTGGCGGGTGCAGCAGGCGCGGTGATGTAGTTCCGCTTCACCGGATTTTCGTCATCGCTCGCCCAGCTTTGCGCTGAAACCAATGCCAGCAGCGCAACCAAGGCAGCGAGGAGGTTCCGGACGCACATCAGTATGCCAAAATCACATTCGCGAGCACCGAATAGTATGTGCTGCCGCCCTCGGCGCGGGCAAACAGGTCACGAAATCCGGCCCCGCCGCGCAGCATCGCCGCGCTGAGCCGGAAGACCATGTTCTGGCTCGCTTTGGGCCGGAAAGTTGCTGCGGCCGAAAGGTCCCAGCCGATGTCACGCGGGATTGAACCTTCGTTGCGCAGCGCCTGCAAGGTGGCGGTGTTGGCGAACCACAGGTGGTTGGCATTGGCCGAGACGCGCAATTGCGGCGTCAGATCAAAGTCCGCGCCCACCCCCAGCAGCACGGTGCCAGGGTTGTTGAAATTCGATTGGCCTTCCTCCTTCGAGCTGCGCAGGCTGTTCAGAATGCCATTGCGGCCATTCAAAGAAACCGCGCGGCCGCCACCGGCAAACGGGATCGTCTGGCGTATCCAGTAGGATGTGTCCGCCCCGGCAAACACCGGGTTTTCAACAATCGCATCGAAGCCGGTTTCTTTGTTGTCATAAGGACTGGAATCCCCGCTGGCAAACAGCCCGGACAGGCGAAACCGCATCCAGTCCGCGTCATAGCTGACCTCGCCCGCGCCAAACCATGCGCGGATATTCGCGGGCTTGCCGGTGAACAGGCTGTCCCGGTCCCGGCCGAGCGCGAGGTAAGTGGAAGCAGTAACATTCACCCTGCCCACCCGGCCATCGGCATTATAGCCCAGATACACCACATCATAATTGCGCCCACGAAGCGTGCCGATCAGCGCCGGACGAACCGGAAAGCCGTTGCTGTCCACCCTGATCTGGCTGCCCTCACGGTTATGATTCCACACTGCCGTGATCTGGCTGGTGAGGCCGGAAATGAGGAAATCCTGCCGATAAAGATTGGCAACCAGCACCCAGTCCTTGCGCGGGGCGATGGTGACGTTGTTCAGCCCCGAATTGGTATCCTTGTTGAGCCGCCAGAACATCGCGAAATTGTATTGGAATCGGTTGTTATCGCGGTTGCCGAACAGGCGGATGCCAAGCTGTTCATCGTTGAACAGAAACCCGCGAAAATCGGCCTGAAACGGCTGAATACCAACGCGGATCGAATCGAAATCATAGCGGTCTGAAACGTTGCGCAGGTGATAATCGGCGAACATTTCCTGCACGCCGATGAAGGCGTCGGTGCGCACGGTGCCCTTGCTCGGTTCAACGAACAGCACCCGCTTTTCGGGCACGCGAACGTGGTTGATGTTGAAAGCGAGGGTCAGTTTGTACTCAACCTCGGGCGGTTTGAAGGCGGTGCTGCCTTTGAACAGCGATGCGCTGGCGATGACGGATTGCGACAGGACAAAACTAGCGTCCTTGCCAAACACATCGAGGCTGCCGGGACGGGTTGTTGTCTGGTTGCCGACGGGTATCGGGAATGTGCGCGGCTCCAGCACCGTGTCTGAAATCAGGCCCAGGTTGAAAAACCAGTCATCGCCCTTGAGGAAACCGGGACGTTTGCCCTCTGCCAGCGCGCGATCACCCTTGATCGTGTTCTGGTGATAGGAATCGAGCGGCGAATGGCACACCTCGCGGATCGCCCGAAACGTTTCGAGGATCGCCTGATCGCCGCGTTTGGTGGGGCACAGGCCGGTCATGATCCGCCAGCGATCGGGGAGCGGCAACTGGTCAGTCGGGAAGGCTTCAGGCGGCGGTGCGCGCACTGCGCCGGGGTTGTCCTGGACCACGCGGCCCGGCAACTCATGCTGATAGCCGGGGCGTTTGCGGCCTTTGATCACCCCATTATCGACATCGGGCGGCGGTTCAGCGGTGCCGGGTTCGTCCATGACCGACGGGGCGGGAGGCGGCGCTTCGGCACCGCCCGGTATGCGCCGACCCGGCTCTGGCGCGGCCTCAGCCAGAAACAACAGCGCCGCCGCGAGCAGCATCACAGCCCCGCGCAGACGTTTTGCTGCGCGGTATCGAGAAACGGCGCGAAGGGACAATTGACATAGCGCAGCCGAACCGAGCCGCCAGCGACGCTGAACACCAGATTGTCCGCACGAATTGCTGCGGGCGCATTGGCGATGCTGCCGACCGCCGCGCTTGCATTGGCGAGACCAAGGAAGGCGATCATGTCATCCTGATCGATGCCGTCGCCCGAAACCCCCAGTCCGCCGATCAGCTGATTGCCGCGATAGATCGGCACCGATCCGGGGAAAATCTGCGCGCCGTTCTGCAGCCGGTTCACCCCCGGCGCAGCATCACGGATGAAGGTGCAGCGCTGCGGCGTATCGCTGCTGCTCGCGCCGGTGACAAAGGCGAGGTGCTGGCCCAGATTGGTGAGCACCAGCGCCGATTGCAGCCCGGTGGTGAACGGGTTGAACTGAGCTATCGGCCGCGAGAACGGGCCGTTGGCAGTACCGAGCTGGCCATCGGGGAAATAGGGCCGCGAGAGGTTTCCCTCCGCACGGTCGCTAAAGGCATTCTTGCCGGTGAGCGCGGCAGGATCGGCGAGGAACGTGCGCGCTGCGGCAACGAAACTTCGCACATCAGCGCTGGGATCAGCGAGCAGATCGGCAGCTGCATTCGGACCAGAGAGGAACGCCGCGGTGCGCGCTTTTTGAAGGCTGACATCAATCCCGAACACCGGCGCATCGGGTGCGCGCACCTGCCCCAGCACCGCGCCGCGGGTATCGACCAGCGAGATCGTCACCTGCGCACGGGAATCAAGCGGCTGGCGGATTTGCGCACGCGCGCGGCTCATAATGGTGAAGGCCTGCGCCAGCATCGACCGCGCTTCGGTGGCGGTAATCGGGGCGGGAACATCGCCAGCATCGGTCCCGCCGCGTGACGGAAAGCGCACCGCGCCAGCGCCATCGGTAAGCACAAACGCCTCGGCATTGGAGAATTCGGCGGATGTTGCCGGGCGGATGCCCGATGCTTCGGTGCCATAGGCCGTGCCTGCGCGAATGGTGGCACTGGGGAAATAGCCGGTGACGGCGATCAGGCTTCCGGGCGCAGCTGCATAGGTCGCGCTGGAAACTGCGCCCGCGAGCGCCGGATAATCCACATCCGAATAGCGCAACAAAGTGCCATCAACGCTGATCCGGTGGGCGCGGATGGTGGCGCTCGCTTCGAAGCCCAAAGTCCCGGCCAAGGCGATCCGCTCGTCGCTGTCGGCATCGACATCAAGCACATTGGCATCGAAGCCATAGGCACCGTCGGCCAGCACGCCGACGCCGCCAACCACAACGCCATTTTTGTAGAGCGGGAAGCCGCCGGGGTCCGCCGCGAGGCCTAAAGGCGAGCGCTTCGGCCCGATCAAGGCCCCCGCCCCCGAAGCCGCATAGCGCGCCGAAAGGTCCGAGCACGGCAACTGGCTGAACTGCACCCCGAACAGCGGCCCGC
>JANNZB010000477.1:0-2450 GCA_031410395.1 Novosphingobium sp. | reverse complement strand
TAGTCTCACCGGTGATAAACGAGGAGGCGTCCGAACACAGAAATGCCCCGATGCCTTCGAAATCCTCAGGATAGCCCACGCGCTTCATCGGTGAGACTATCAAGGTTGATGGCGGATACATGATCCGCGGCTGATAGGCTGCGATGGGAGAATGATAATGAAACTTCTCAACATTCACGGCGTCAACGATGTGCGGCTTGATGACTATGCGCGGCCCAAGGCTGGCCCCAAGGACGTGGTTGTCAAAATGAAGGCTACCGGCATCTGTGGCAGCGATCTGTCTTACATCAAATTCGGCGGAATGCCGGCAGAACCCGGCGGCACCACCGCTTTGGGGCATGAAGGTGCGGGCGAGGTGATGGAAGTTGGCGCCGAGGTTGAAGGTATTTCCGTTGGCCAATCGGTGATCGTCAATCCGATGAACACCCCGAGCAATATCGGTTCGGGAGGCCCTGAAGGCGCGTTCACCGAAGAACTGCTGGTGCGTGAGGCACGGCTGGGGGATTCGATCCTGCCGATCCCCGAAGGCATCCCCTATGATGTCGCCGCGATGTGCGAGCCGCTGGCGGTGGCGATGCACGGGGTCAATCGCGCCGAGGTCAAGGCCGGTGACAAGGTTGTGCTGTTCGGCTGCGGGCCGATTGGCCTGGGCATGGTGCTATGGCTGGTTGATCGCGGGGTGACCGATGTGATCGCGCTCGACCTTGCGCCTGAGCGGCGCGAGCGGGCGATGGCTTTGGGTGCGCGCGCGGCGCTCGATCCGACGACAGTTGATCTGCGCGAGGCCCTGATGGAACTGCACGGTGAGGCACGTTCGTTCAACCGACACGGCCCCGATACCGATTGCTATATCGACGCCGCCGGAGCGCCGAACATCCTCAATGATGTCGTGTGCATGGCCAAGTTTCATTCGCGGATGGTGATCACCGCCGCCTATATGAAGCCACTTGAATTCCAGGCCGGGCGAATGCTGACCAGCGAAATGACGATTACCACGGCAGTCGGCTACCCCACCGAATTTCCTGACGTGATTGCCGCCATGCCGCGCCTTAAGGACAAGATAGCCTCGATCATCAGCCACTATGTGGCGTTTGATGATGTGCTCGAAGGCCTCAAAATCGCCGCGACGCCGCAGTCGGCCAAGGTGATGATCGAATTCGCTGATGCCTGACGAAAAGCCAACCCCACTGGGCGCGCTGATCATATCTGGCGATCAGCAGACCGAGGCCGAGAAGATCACCGACACCATTTTCATGGTGAAGGATATCTCCAACGCTTACCTTGTTACTACGCCTGATGGTGACGTGCTGGTCAACACCGGCTTCATCGGCAACGGACTGCGCAACAAGGCGCTGTTCGCTCCGCACCGCACTGGCCCTTTGCGCAAGATCGTGCTGACACAGGCCCACGCTGACCACTTTGGCGCGCTGCCTGAACAGGTCGAGCCTGGCACCGAAGTGATTGCCGGGGCCGGATTTGTTGAGACCGACGAGTATTTCGACAAGCTCAAGATGTTCCTCGGTCGCCGTTCGGGCAAGCTGTGGGCATCGATGACTCGCCGCGATGGCCCGCCGCCGGTACCACCCAAAGTTGTTCCTGATGTTGAGGTGGCAGACCGGCTAGCATTCACACTAGGAGGTAAGCGGTTTGAGGTTATCAAGGTTCCCGGCGGCGAAACGCTGTGCTGCGCGATCCTGTGGCTGCCCGATGAGAAAACCGTTTTCACCGGAAATGCTTTCGGCCCGGTCTGGCGTTCGCAGCCAAATCTGACCACTACTCGCGGAGATAAGCCAAGGTTGGTCGGACCATACCTGCGCACGGTCGAGCTCGTAAGCGATCTTGGCGCGGAGCTGGTTGTCACCGGCCACGGCGAGCCGGTGCGCGGCGGCGAGCGCATCCGCGCCGATCTCACCGCGATGCACGATGCGATATCGTATATTGAGCGCGAGACGATCAAGGGCATGAACGATGGCCGCTCGGTCCATGAGCTGATGCAAACGATCGCACTTCCGGATGACATCGCAGTCGGAGGCTTTCACGGCCAGACCAAATGGACCGTCCGCGCGGTTTGGGAAGAGAACGGCAACTGGTTCAAGTATGAGGACGGCACACCTGCGCTGTTTGGTTCACCGCGTTCGAGCGTTGATGCTGATCTGGTAGAACTGGCTGGCGGTGCGAGTAAAGTGGCGTCGCGGGCCAAGGTTCGGCTTGATGCCGGTGAGCCGCTCGAGGCGCTGCACTTGGCCGATATCGCGCTGTCAGCGGATCCTGCCGAAACTACTGCGCTTGAAGTGAAGAAAGGTGCCTGTCAGTTGTTGCTTGCGCGTGGGGGCGGGCAGAATCTCAGCGAAACCATGTGGCTGCGGGCCGAAATTGCCGATGTGGACAGGGCTTTGGAACACAAATAAACTTGCGCTCCCCCGCGAGGGCGGGGCCTCTGGAGTCTGGGC
>JANNZB010000476.1:0-2061 GCA_031410395.1 Novosphingobium sp. | reverse complement strand
GGCAATAACGGCCGTGATTGCTTTTTCACTTATGGGCGGAGCCTTGCTGCCCTCGATCGCCTATCTCGTCAGTCGGCACATGGGCGCGCGCAGCTTTGGAACATTCTATGGCACGATCAACGCAGTGAACGCGATTGGCGTTGGCCTTGGGCCGCTTCTGGCCAACTATATCTATGATCAGACCGGCTCCTATCGCCCGACTATGCTGGCAGCGGTGCCGCTGTTCGCAGTGGGCGCCGCCCTGTTCCTGACACTGGGGCGCTATCCCGTGTTCACCGCAACGCATCCCGATAGTGGTAAGAGCTCAGCAGGCTGACCAGGTTTGGAGTGCGGTGCGAAGATAAGGGGCCGTGAATTTGCAGCTGACTGTCACCCCGTTTCCAAAGGCCGGAGACCGTCAGATAAGCGTTTCGACGAGCTCGGAAATCTCGAAAGCGAGACTCTTCCACCCCCGCAGACGGGCCGCCTTTTCGGCAGGGACCTATGAGGGCATCACCAATGCGATCCTCGTCGGGCACAGCTATGGTGGAATGGTCATAACGGGCGTTGCCGATCGGGCGGCAGAACGGCTTGCCCATCTCGTGTTCCTGGACGCTGCCAACCCCCAGAATGGACAGTCGCTCGTCGACGTGGCACTCGAGAATATGGTCTATTGCCGCAGTACCTCCCGCGTTATTGCGGGGGTTGAGTTCTGCACATGGCCCAGCGCCGATGTCGTCGAGGTGCAGGGCGTCAAAGATCCCGAGGATGCTGCCTGGGTGCTGGAACGGCTGACCCCGCATCCTTGGAAAGCCAACGCTCAGAAGCTCGCGTTTCGCAACGGCGATGCCGCATGGACAGTGCCCCAGACGCAGATCGTCTGCGCGGCTTCCGCGCCGAGACGGGAGGTGGAGAAGCTTACAGCACTTTCGGAAGGGCGATTCTGGACCATCGACACAGGACATAATCTCATGATCACCGAGCCGGACGTCGTGACCGAGATGCTATTACGTCTGGCCTGAGTGAGCGTGCGGGATTGAGGCATGCGAACCGATATTTGAGTCCGGCAGGGAGCGAATTTTCTCCACCGGTTACAAGACGAGGCGTCAGCAATCGACGGAGGTAAGACCCTTAGCCGAAGCTGACGTTCAATAGCTGCGATGATCAGCGCGAGCCTTGCATAGCTTTTGGCCTTGCGGCGCGTGCCTGCGCTGAGAGCAAGTACCACGGCGGTGGTGCCGTCAGTCTAACCGCAACCGGTTTCCGCTTGGCGCAGTTTTGGCCTCGGACCGCGACTTCAGCTCATAAGGGTCTGCCACTCGGCCAGTGCGGCCGAGCGGTGAAGCTTTTAAGTCTGGCGATCGTCGCAATGGCGGTCCAGATTGAAGAGGTTATCTGGATCCCCGGCCCAGCCGAAATGATGACGATATCTTCGCCGAAGAGCTCGGGATCCCGGAGCAGGCAAAGTCTATCGGCCACATGCTTCATCTTCCACTGTCCGTCGGAGAAGCCTTCGTGCGTGAACTTGCTGCACGGAAGAACCTGCCAGAAACCGAACTGCTTAAGTTCGCGCAACTGCCTCTGCGAGAGTTTCGCGCCAAAGCCGTTTGCGGGAGCGGGCTGTTCGCTTCGGTATCCACGAAGAATGCCATCGAGGTCCCCATAGCATTCCAGTCAGCGCTCGCCGACGTTCTACTGGCTGGCGAGATTGTCGCGACGCGCCTTGCGCAGCAGCGTGATCCCCTCCCGCCGAAAACGACGATCGATCTGATGCGCCCAATTCCCAGAATCCTCAATTTTTAGGTGAGCAAAAGCACCGCCGCTGGCATGCGCTGCATATGCCAAGGCCACGACTGTGCCTAGGTATATTGTAAGAAATACAAGCCAGTCGGTCAGAAGCAGGTCCATCAAAAGGTAGTGAACGAACGGCAAGTTTTGGGCTCAGCCCACGCTGGCGCTAATGGCTGGAGTGTTAGCCAGTGTGGCAATCGCAAGTGACCCCGTGAAGATCAAACGCTTTCTACGGAGATTAACGGCATGTCGCCGCAGAAATCGCTCGGCCTGTCGCTTTGATTTTTGTGG
>JANNZB010000475.1:0-6991 GCA_031410395.1 Novosphingobium sp. | reverse complement strand
CTGATCATTGTCGACACCGGTGAGTTCACCAAGCGCAATCTGGAAAAGGCGAAATACGAAGTCAGCCCGATTGACGATGGCAGCCTGGCAAAATGGCAGGTGCTGGCTTTCGATATTTCCGCGCTGACGCTTGAATCGGTCAAGCCGTTCGGGCTCGGCAACAAGGAAGCGCTACGCTGCAAGAACATGTGGACGCTCGGCCTAGCGCTGTGGATGTTTGATCGTGATCGCGCGCCGCTGATCCAGTGGCTGAAGGATAAGTTCGCCAAGAACCCGGTGCTGGCCGATGCCAATGTTGCCGCGCTCAATGCGGGCCATGCCTATGGCGAGACGGCGGAAATCGGCGGGCAGGTTAAAAAGCTGCACATTGATCCGGTTCCCGCCGCGCCGGGGCTTTACCGCACTGTCACCGGGGCGGAGGCGATTAGCTATGGCTTGGTTGCAGGCGCGCAACTCGCGGGATTGAAGATCTTTTTTGGCGGCTATCCGATCACGCCGGCCTCGGCCATTCTGCACAATCTGGTCAAGTTCAAGGAATTTGGCGTCACCACTTTTCAGGCCGAAGACGAAATTGCGGCGGTCTGCGCGGCGATTGGCGCAAGCTGGGCTGGCCAGCTTGGCATGACTTCCTCTTCTGGTCCCGGCATCGCGCTTAAGGGTGAAGGCATCGGCCTTGCGGTGATGACCGAACTGCCGCTGATTATCATCAATTCGCAGCGTGGTGGGCCATCCACCGGACTGCCGACCAAGACCGAACAGTCTGACCTTTATCAGGCGGTTTATGGCCGCAATGGCGATACCCCGCTGCCGGTGATCGCCGCACGCTCGCCTGCCGATGCGTTTGAATGCGCCATCGAAGCCTGCCGGATCGCGGTGCACTATATGACGCCGGTTATGCTGCTGACAGATGGCTATATCGCCAATGCTGCTGAGCCGTGGGCGGTGCCTGATCCGGCGGAGTTCGCAGCTTTCCCGGTCAAGTTCCTTGACGAGATGAATGGCGAAACCCGCGTGCTGCCCTATAAGCGCGATGCGCGCGGGGTGCGCCCGTGGATCAAGCCAGGCACGCCAGGGCTGATGCACCGCATCGGCGGGATCGAGAAAGCGCCCGATACCGGCGATCTCGATTATTCGCCCGATACCCACCAGTTGCAAACAGATGCCCGCAAAGACAAGATCGACGGCATCGCCAAGGATATTCCCGCGCAAGAAGTTACCTTCGGAAAAGTGGGCGGCAAGCTCGCAGTGGTTGGCTGGGGCAGCACCTATGGCCCGATCCATCAGGCCGTGCGCCGCGCGCGTGGCAAGGGGCAAGACGCCAGCCACATCCATGTCCGCCACATCTGGCCGCTCCCCGCCAATCTGGGCGAGTTGCTGCATGGTTTTGACAAGGTGCTGGTGCCCGAAATGAACACCGGCCAGTTCAAAACCGTGCTGCGCGATCAGTTCCTGGTCGATGCCCAGCCGCTCACCAAGATCAACGGGCAACCGTTTGCGATTTCCGAGATTGAAGCGGCGATTGCGACTTATTTCGATGGCGTGCCCGGCAATGCTGGCGGCGACGAAGTGCCACCCAATGCCTATCAATTGCCAAGCGTAGAGGCGACCAATTCATGAACGACATGACCCCCATCGATGGTTTTGGCGCCAAGCGGACGATCAAGGATTGGGAAAGCGACCAAGAGGTCCGCTGGTGTCCTGGTTGCGGCGACTACGCGATCCTCAAGGCGGTGCAGCGCACGATGGTCGATCTTGGGACTGATCCAGCGCAGACGGTGTTCGTTTCGGGCATCGGCTGCTCGAGCCGGTTCCCTTATTACATGGCGAGCTATGGCTTCCACACCATCCACGGCCGCGCGCCTGCGTTCGCCACCGGCATAAAGCTCGCCAATCCGGCGCTGGATGTGTGGCTGGTGACGGGTGACGGCGATGGCATGTCGATTGGCGGCAACCACACGATGCACATTCTGCGGCGCAATCTCAATTGCCAGATTATGCTGTTTAACAACGAGATTTATGGCTTGACCAAGGGCCAGTATTCGCCGACCAGCCGTGTCGGCACCGCCAGCCCGACGACACCGGGCGGGTCGGTTGACCGGCCCGCGCTGCCTTGCGCCTTCGCGCTGGGATCAGGCGCAAGATTTGTCGCGCGCGGGTTCGATGTTTCGAAGAAGCTGCCCGAAGTTCTCAAAGCTGCCCATGCCCATCAGGGCGCGGCGTTCATCGAAATCTTCCAGAACTGCATCGTCTATAACAAGGACGTGTTCGAAGATTTCGCCGCACCAAAGGGTGCCGAAGCGCGTCAGCTATGGCTGCAAAATGGCGAACCGATGCTGTTCAATGGCGGCACGCAAGGAATCGCACTCGATATCGAGGCACTTAACCTCAAGGTTGTCGATATTGTAGATGGCGATTGGGCGGCGGCGGGAGTGATCGTCCACGCTGTCACCAACAGGTCGGTGGCGCATATGCTGGTCGAACTGCCGTTTGGCCCGTTCCCGATGGCACTCGGCGTGATTTATGACGATCCGCGTCCGACTTATGAAACCGTGGTGCTGGAACAGAACGCCAAGTTGGCCGCGGGCAAGGAACCCGATCTGGCGAAACTTCTGCGCAAAGGGCAGACTTGGACAGTGGAGCCGGATGGGCCTGATTTGTAGAGGGGTTGGTGGGCCTAAAAACCCGCACCAAACCTACTCCGTCATCCTGAACTTGTTTCAGCATCCATCGTGGTACAAGCGCGGATGTCACCTACTTTGGATATGCCTCGCCGCTGGGCGCTTCAACGCTTGATCCGAGCGCGAGGCTTGATGGATCCTGAAACAAGTTCAGGATGACGGAGCAATAGCGGATGGGGCCAGTCGGTCCTCACCCCTCGCCAATCCGATCAATACATCGTCCGGTAAACGCTATCGCCGCGCCAGCGCGCCAGTACGTTGTCGTGGATGATTGGGCTGAGCAGGTTTTCAAACGCGCAGCCTGCCAGACTGTTGTCCCACCACACCACTTCGGCGCGCAAGGCTTCGAGGCCCGGCAGGGTCAGCCAGCACAGCGTCCCGGCATGAACCCGGTTAATCGCCGAGCAACAAAATCCACCGAGCGACAAATCATGCACCACGGTTTCAAAATTGCGCCCACCAGAGGCGCGGAACGCTGCCGGGATCTGGATGCGGGTGCGCGGCGCGCAGCGGTCTTCTTGAGCCGCTGTTACATAGCGGTCAGGTGCTAGGTAGTCGGTCGACATGTCCGTCTCTCCATGATCAGCCGGCCAAATCCGGATGTGCTACCCGCGACCCTGCGGCTAACGATGGAGTGATTATGGCGCATCGCGGTTGCGCGGAACTTAGGATAAAACCTTAATGGATTCGCGGGTGCCGGTGGCAAATTGTTCACCAAGTAGCGTAACCATGCGCGCTGCAACCACTTCAGGCAGCTTGACTGAAGCAGGGTCCTCACCGGGAAAAGCGCGCGCGCGCCTCGCCGTGCGGGTCGCGCCAGGATCGACAATTGCAACGCGTATCTTGCTGATATTCTTTACTTCCTGCGCGTAGCAATCGAGCAGAACTTCAAACGCCGCCTTGCTCGCGGCATAGGCGCCCCAGAACGCGCGGGGCTTTGTCGCCACGGATGAAGTCATTCCGATGATCCGGGCATCTTCAGATTTGCGCAACAACGGATTGAAGGCAGCGAGCAGCGCCTGCGTCGCCAAAAGGTTTATGGTGAGCGCCTTGTTGAAGGCTTGCGAATCGATATCAGTAACGCTTGAAAGCTGCGGCAGAACCGCAGCATTGATCACCATGATGTCGAGCGCCTGCCAGCGTCCGTTCACCGCTGCCGCCAGCCGAGCGATGCCGTCTGGCTCGGCGAGATCGACCGGGGCGATGGTTGCGTGGCCTCCAGCAGCGAAAATGCGTTCTTCAACCGCTTCCAGCGCCTTCACATCGCGGCCTGTCAGCACAACATGCGCACCGGCAGCAGCAATCGCTTCGGCTGTAGCCGCACCGATGCCTTTGCTTGCACCGGTTACCAGTGCCAGCTGACCAGCAAATGGTGTTTCGCTCATGCTACCTTTTCAACCGGCAGCATGGGCTCGTCGGGGCTCTCGCGCTCGGAAAGATCGGTCAGCCGCGTGGGATACTGGCCGCTGAAGCAGGCATCGCAGTATTGCGGGCTGGCAGCATTGCGCCCGGCTTCACCCACCGCACGGTAAAGCCCATCGTCGGAGACAAAGGCGAGGCTGTCAGCATGAATAAACTCGGCCATCCCCTGAACATCCATCCGCGCGGCAAGCAGCTTGTGCCGTTCGGGTGTATCAACGCCATAAAAGCACGAATGCTCGGTCGGCGGGCTGGCGACGCGCATGTGCACCTCGGCCGCGCCAGCATCGCGCATCATTTGCACGATCTTCATCGACGTGGTGCCGCGCACGATTGAATCGTCGATCAGGATAATTCGCTTGCCCGCGACAAGCGCGCGGTTGGCGTTGTGCTTGCGCTTGACGTCCGCATGGCGCGCGCCGTCTTCGGGCTGGATGAAAGTCCGCCCAACATAGTGCGAACGGATAATGCCGAGCTCAAAGGGGATACCCGATTGCTGCGCATAGCCGATCGCCGCTGGCACGCCGCTATCGGGCACGGGGATGACGATATCGGCATCGGCGGGCGCTTCTTTGGCCAGTTCGACGCCGATTTGCTTGCGCACTTCATAAACCGACCGGCCGCCGATGATCGAGTCGGGGCGGCTAAAATAGACGTGCTCGAAGATGCAAGGCCGCGGGGCGGGGCGGCCGAACGGGCGGTGGCTGGTAATCTTGCCATCGTGTGTGACTTCGACCAGCTCGCCGGGCTCAACTTCGCGCTCGAACTCAGCGCCGACGATATCCAGCGCCACGGTTTCGCTGGCGAACACCACCGCATCTCCAATTCGTCCCATCACCAGCGGACGAATGCCCAGCGGATCTCGGCAGGCCACCATGCGTTTGGGCGTCATGCAGACCAGCGAATAGGCACCCTCAACCAGCCGGAGCGCATCGACGAACCGGTCAAGTAACGTCGGATAGCGGCTGGTGGCGATCAGATGGATGATGACTTCGGTATCCGAGGTGGACTGGAAGATCGCGCCTTTGCGCACCAGTTCTTTTTTGATGTGCATGGCGTTGGAAATATTGCCATTATGCGCAATCGAGAAACCCCCTGAGGCTAAATCGGCGTGGAGCGGCTGGACGTTGCGCAGCCCTTGGCCGCCTGTGGTTGAATAGCGCACATGGCCCGAAGCCATCGATCCCGGCAACTCATTGATCAGGCCGGTGTCCGAGAACACTTGCGCAACATGGCCGATGCCGCGCCGTGCGAAAAAGTTGGTGCCATCATAGCTGACCATGCCGCAGGCTTCCTGACCGCGGTGCTGCAACGCATGCAGGCCCAGCGCCACGACCGCGGCAGCATCCTTTGCGCCGATGACGCCAAATATGCCGCATTCCTCGCGCAGTTTGTCGCCATCTGCATCGAGAAACGGGTGAGTTAAGTTCATGGGAATCGCACCAGCCGTTGCTCGCGCCGCTTTGGCCGCGTTGCTGGGGAAAGGCAAGGGCTTGGAAATCGCAGCCATTGCCCAATCGCAACGAGACCCCTAAACCGCGCCGGAATGAAAAGCCTGTCGGACCTTCCCACTTGATCCTGTCGCCCTTCGAATGGACCATTGCCAAGCGCTATATGCTGCCCGGCCGCGGCGAGCGGATGATTACGCTTGTCGCCGGAATCGGCGTTGGCGTGGTTATGGCCAGCGTTGCCTTGCTGGTGGTGGTGATGAGCGTGATGAACGGCTTTCGCGCCGAATTGCTCGACAAGATCGTCGGGTTGAATGGCCATGCAATCATTCAGGCTTATGGCGGCAGGCTGGATGACTGGCAGGAGGTCCTGAAAAAGGTTCAGGCGACGCCAGGCGTGGTCCATGCCTCGCCGTTCATCGAACAGCCGCTGCTGACTACGTTCAACGGCCGGGTTGAAGCCATAATCGCGCGCGGAAATACCCAGCCCGATATCGACAAGCTCAAGCCGCAGCTGAAGGAAGGCGAACTGGCCGAACTTAAGGCGGGGGCGAACAACGTGGCGATTGGCGCGCGGCTGGCGGAAAATCTGGGTGCGCAGGTGGGCGATACCATCACCATCATCAACCCCTTGGGGCAATCAACGCCGTTCGGCACTGTCCCACGACAGATCGCCTATCACGTCTCCGCCATATTCGAGATCGGCGTTTATGATTTCGATGAGAGCTATGTCGTCATGCCGATGGCTGATGCGCAGACCTTGCTGCTCACCGGCGATTCCATCGGTATGATCGAGATCAAGACCGAGGATGCTGACAAGGTCGAGACGATCCTCGCACCGGTGGAACGCGATCTTCAGGGCAAGGCGGTGGTGGCCAACTGGAAACAGATCAACGCGCAATTGTTTGAGGCCTTGCAGGTTGAACGGGTTGCCATGTTCTTCGCGCTGTCGATGATCGTGATGGTTGCGGCGATGAATATCCTGAGCTCGCTGGTGATGATGGTTCGCGCCAAGGCGCGCGACATTGCCATCATGCGCACGATGGGGGCGACACGCGCCAACATGCTGCGGATTTTTGTTACGGCGGGCACTGCGGTGGGTGCGCTGGGGACAGTTGCCGGGCTGATTGTCGGCTTCGTTATCCTCTATTTCCGCCAGCCGATTGTGCGCGGCATCGGGTTTCTTACCGGGCAGGACCTGTGGGATCCGAAGATACGTTTCCTCACCGAGATTCCTGCCAAAACCAGTGTGTTTGAAGTGCTGGCGATAGCCGGGATGGCTATTGCGCTGAGTTTCCTCGCCACGCTCTATCCCGCGCGGCGCGCCGCCAGCACCGATCCGGTCGAGGTGCTGCGTTATGAGTGATACAGTGGTGCACCTTGAAGGTCTGACCCGCAGCTTCGTCCAAGGCGGAGTAACGATCGAAGTCTTGCGCGGCGTCAACA
>JANNZB010000474.1:0-3456 GCA_031410395.1 Novosphingobium sp. | reverse complement strand
GCGCAACAGGAACGGTCTTGTCATCGATCCCGTGGATCAGCAGCATCGGCGGGTCTTTGGCGTCGATATAGGTTACCGGGCTGGCGGGGGCATAGTCATCCGCGGTGCAGGTCTGCTTGCAGCCGAGCAGGCGGACTGCTGCACCATCGCTGCCACCGGGACGGTCCGCCGCCAGCGTCGCAAAATCAAACACCCCGTACCAGATTACCGCCGACTGGACGCATTCGCTCCCCGGCGCTGCCCTGGTTTTTGCCGGATCGAGCGCGGCCACGCCGCAGCTCAGTGCCGCCAATGCCGCCAGGTGTCCGCCTGCCGATCCCCCCCACACGGCTGATCGCGATGCATCAATACCAAAGCGCGCAGAATTGCTTTTGAGGAACCGCAGCGCGGCGCGGGCATCCTGCAATTGGGCAGGAAAGCGCGCTTCATCCGCCAGCCTGTATTCAAGGCTGGCAACGACGAACCCTTCACTCGCCAGCCGCGCCATCGTATCGGGGAAATTGGCCAGTGCCCCCGCGTTGCGCGGGGTGCCACCTACCCAGCCGCCGCCGTGGATATAGAGCACCAGTGGATGCGTTCCGCCGCGCTTCGGCGGCATATAGATGTCGATCATCTGGGGGCGGTAACCGGGGATCGTCTGATAAGTGACATCGGCGAGGCTGGTGACCCCGCCACCCCAAGCGGTCGTGTGCACCGGATAGATGTCTTCAGATCCCGGTTTGGCGAGCGTGGGGAATTCGCGCGGTGCCACAGGCTTTGCCGCCAGCGGAGCGCAAAACGTCAATGTCAGTCCGGCCATAGCCAACGTCAAAGCCCGCATCGAACCCTCCATTATGTTATGTACAAGTTAGTACATAAACTTTCGCAAGGCAGCAAACAGGCAAATGTATCAACTTGTCTGCGCGTTCCTATTTGGCTGAAACCCAACCCAAAACGCATTCAACAATCTGGCTGCGGCGCGCATCGCGCACCTCGGGTGCGGCGAAATCGACGCCGAAATTGTGCTGAAAGGTGTGGCGGTTAGAAACGTTGTAAAAGCTCAGTGCAGAAATCGTCGTATGCAAGTCAATCGGACTAATCCCAGCGCGGAAAATCCCCTGCGACTCGCCCTTATTAAGGATCGCGCCAAGCGAATCAATTACGCTGCGGTTGCGCTCCTTCATCGACTGGATTTGCGCGATGTGCTCGCCGTGGTGGACGTTTTCGTTCATCACCAGCCGAACGAACTCGGGATGTTCCGAATGGTAATCGAAATTATGGCCGATGATCGCGCGCAAGGCCTCAAGGGGCGGTAGCTGATCGAACTCTGCCGCCTGCTCCTGTTCGCGGATGCGCTGGTAAGCGCGTTCGAGCACCGCACGGTAAAGCTCATCCTTGCCGCCGAAATAATAGTAAATCATTCGCTTCGATGAATTGGTCTTCTCGGCGATTTCATCGATCCGCGCGCCGGCGAGGCCCTTGTCAGCGAATTCGCGGGTGGCGACATCAAGTATGTTCTCGCGAGTCTCGTACGCATCAAGACTGCGCTTCGATAATCCGCCTTGCCGTTCGGCCACGCATTTGCCTTTCGCAGGTCCGGACGATCCGGACAGTACTTTTTAGGCGGTGTTGCGGCGCAAAGGCAATGGTGATGAACCTATCGTACCACGTAAAAGTCGATCAGCACCTGATTGGGCTTGCGCAACCCGCGCGCAACGAAGGTTGAACGCCGCAGCCAATCATAAGGTCCGAAGGCAACCTTGAAGCTGGGGCTGGTGCGGAAATAATAGGCCGAAGGATCGACCAGTTCGCCTTTGGCTAGCTTCTCTGTAACCTCAGGTGAGGCGACGCGAACGCCGGGATTGGTCACCTCGATCACCGTGCCGTCGCTCGCCTTGAAGAAGTAGTGAGCCTCAACCCGGGCGAGGCCGCTCGCCTCAATAACCTGCCAGTCCCCGCCTGCGCTCAGCACCTCGCCGGTGAGTTTTGGGCCCGAAACCGATCCGCCGGTAATGGCAATGAAGCGTTTGCGGCCGCCATCGACCTGCCCCATTTCGACCGGCGCGGCGACATTGACCCTTGCGGTGAAAACATATTCGAGGCTCGGTGCGGGCGCAGCCGGTTCCGCTCCCGCGGCCGCAGCGCCAAGCAAGAGCGCAGCCTCAGTAACAAGCCATTTTATGCGCGTCATGCAGCCTCCATTATTCCTGCTGTTGTCAGATCAGACAAAGTTCCGACCTGCTGTCGTCCGTGATCCAACGCCTCTCGGTAAATCTGTTCTTGCGACACTTATCATTCTGACCCAAGCGTTTAATACCACCAACTCGATGGGGCGGCTGACGCTCAACGTGCTGCTGTCGTTCTCGCAGTTCGAGCGCGAGGTGATTACCGAACGCATCCGCGACAAGGTTGCGGCCTCAAAGGCCCGGGGCATGTGGATGGGAGGATCGCTGCCGCTCGGTTATGATGCTATAGACAAAAAGCTGGTTCCGGTCTCCGCGGAGGCCAAGACCGTTCGCCACATCATGCATCGCTACCTTGATTGCGCCAACATACAGCAGCTTCGCCAAGTGCTGGCCCGTGAGGGCATGGTCAGCAAGAGGGCAGTCAGCCGCAACGGCAATGTCCGGGGCGGCATGGCCTTCGGGCGCGGCGCGCTGCGCCACCTGCTGTCGAACAGCACTTACGTTGGTGAAGTGGAGCATAACGGCAAGATCCATGCAGGCGAGCATGAGGCCATAGTTGACCGAGAACTGTTCGATGCGGTTCAGGCAAGGTTGTCGTCGCGGACCAACACACCGCTCTCACCCGGTGCCCGGCGCTGTGTCAGCCTGCTCACTGGCATGATATGGGATGAACATGGGCGCCCGATGTCACCGGTGCACACCCGTAACCATGGCAAGCGCTACGGCTATTCTGCCTCGCACATGGGCGACGATTCGAAGGAGCCGACTCTGCGGCTTCCGGCCGGTGATCTCGACAATGCGGTGCGGGCAGAACTGCGCGCCGTGCTGGGTGATCCGCATCGGGTCAGGGATCTGGCACAGGGCCTCGAACCATCGCAGCAGATGGCATGCGCCGCATCCTGTTTGGCGCTGGCAGATGCCGCTGCGGCGATGGGCACTGCTCAGCTCCGCCTGCTGCTCCAGCAGCTAGCGCTGCAGGTCATCGTGACCCGCGACAGCGCAGCAGCTGAGCTCAGCGCTTCGCTCCTGCTCGGCTATCTCGGATACGAGGCAGAGCCCGACCAGATGCTGCAGCTCGCCATCGCGACATCCACATCGTCATGGGGACATGAGCCACGGCTGCGGCTCGATCCGGCAGCAGGAACATCAGCCGCAGCCGATGCCAGTCTCATCCAGCTTGTTGCCCGAGGCTTCGCGGCGCGCGATGAGCTGCTTGCCATGACACCCGAACAGGTTGTGGCAATACCGCCAACCCAGCTCAGGCACAAAGAGGGCACTGTCAGAGCAAATG
>JANNZB010000473.1:0-3858 GCA_031410395.1 Novosphingobium sp. | reverse complement strand
CTTGATGATCTGGAGAACAAACAGTCAGTCTCCGAACTGCTCGATGCCGCACGTGAGGCTGAGGCGACCCGCATTTTCATCGGGTCAGAGAACCGGCTTTTCGCGCTTTCGGGCTCATCCGTGATCGCCTCGCCCTATCGTGACCGCGAGGGAAAAGTGGTTGGCGTGGTCGGTGTAATCGGCCCGACTCGGTTGAATTATGCCCGCGTAGTCCCCATGGTGGATTTCACAGCGCAATCGCTCACCAAAATGGGCGCTTTGGGAAAACTGATCGCATAACCGGAACTTTTGAAATTATGACAGAAGACACCAAGCCGCTGGAAGATCCCGCGGTTGAAGCTGAATTGAAGGGCGTTCCCGCAGACATGATTGACCGCGAGTCTGCCGCCGAACCAGAGGGTCTGGCGATGGATGACGCGCTGGCGCTGCTACGCGGCGATCTTGAGGCGGCGAAGCAGGACGTGCTCTATGCCAAGGCGGAAACGCAGAACGTGCGCCGCCGGTTGGAGAAAGACGTTACCGATGCCCGCACCTATGCGGCTACCGGCTTCGCCCGCGATATGCTGTCAGTTTCCGATAATCTGAGCCGCGCACTGGAAGCCATCCCCGCCGATTTGCGCGAAGACGAGAAATGGAAAAACCTAGTCGCTGGAATTGAAGCCACCGGGCGTGAACTGGAAAAGGCTTTCACCCACAATGGCATAACCCGCATCGCCGCAATGGGCCTGCCGCTCGATCCGCATCAGCATCAGGCGATGCTTGAGATTCCGTCCGCCGATGCTGAGCCGGGGACGGTACTGCAGGAATTGCAGCCGGGCTATATGATCAAGGAACGACTTTTGCGGCCTGCGATGGTGGCGGTGGCGAAGAAGGGGGATTGATCGGGTGGACGTATCGACAATTGGAGGCCTTGTTTCGGGTCTGAATTCAGCAACTCAAATCGCAAAAGCCATTTTGGGGATGAAAATTGATTCGGAAGTCAAATCTGCAATTATCGAGCTTCAGAACAGTTTGATTGCGGTCCAGTCATCGGCGCTAAGCAGTTTGACAGAAAGAGAAGAGCTTTTTCGAAAAGTTCAGCAATTGGAGTCTGCTCTCATCGAGAAAAAAGACTGGGATGAAGTGAGAAAGTTGTTTGGGCCGGTTGAATATGAAAATGGTCATGTGGCCTATTTCTCCGAAGATTCGCATTGGCCTGGCGTATATTTCCTAAAATGTATTGAGAATAAAAATATTTCTCGAATGCAAGAAACAAAAAATCGTAATGGATTTCATAAATTGGATTGCCTCCAATGTCAGACGTCATTAAAAATATCGTCTTCAATGATTGAATCTCCGCCGAGGACTGCGTTTTTATGACAGCAGATATTTTTATATTAAGATATTAAATTTGCGTGATGTTTTATTAATTATAAGAGTGCATTTATGGACGTCACCGACAAAGTCATCCTCGTCACCGGCGGCGGCGGGGGGATTGGGGCCGGGATCGCGGTGGCCTTTGCCGAGAAGGGCGCCAAGGTCGCAATCACAGATATCAATGTTGATTACGCAAAGGCTGAGGCTGCGCGGATAGGGCAGGGGGTTCTCGCTTTTCAGCACGATGTGACGTCGCCGGAAGGCTGGGTCGAGGTCAAACGCGCGATTGAGGGCGCCTTCGGGCCGGTTGATGTACTGTGCAACAATGCCGGAATCTCGCTGCCATTCAAGCCGATGGAAGACATCACGGTTGACCAGTTCGACCGCGTAATGGCGATCAATGTGCGTGGGGTTTTCCTTGGCTGTCACGCTTTCATGCGCGGGATGAAAGCTCGTCGATCCGGCCACATCGTAAACACAAGTTCTTTGAACGGCCTCCTGCCACACGGCACCTTTGCCTCGTACTGCGCGAGCAAGTTTGCTGTGGCGGGGATGTCCGAGGCGCTGCGGCAAGAGCTTGATCCGTTCGGTGTGGGCGTTTCGATCATTTATCCCGGGCTAACCCGCAGCCGCATGTCAGAAGGCCAGATGGATGATCTGCCCGATGAGATAAAAGCAGCCATCGCGGGCAAGATGATGGAGCCGGTCTGGCTCGGCCGCTCGGTGGTGCGAGCGGTGGAAGAGAACAGACTTCATATCATCACCCATTCAGACAACATCATCGCGCTTCAAGAACGCGTGGTTGCGTTGCTTGGAGCGTTCGGCGAACCAGCCCAGCCGGGATTTGCGGGCGGTAGACTTGCCACCTAATCAGCTGGTGAACGGCATCAACGCCTCAAGCTGATCGGCGGGCGGGGCTCCGTCGGCAGGCGCGCCGCAACGCGCAAGGAACAGGTGCCGCACGATTTCCGCTTGTTGTTCTATCCCATAACCGCTGAACGGCCTGCCGGGGCGCAACCTGTAATCATACCGGCAAAATGGGTGGCGCAGCAGAGGGAGATAAAATTTCCCCTTCACCTGTGCTTGCCAGACATGCACCATTTCGTGAATGAACAAGCCTTGCGCCGCGAGCGAGGCATTGGCGAAATCCGGTGCGTAATCCGGGCCATCGGGGTGAAAATGCACGTGACCGCAGGGGGCCATCACCACCTTGCTCGGCTGAAAGACGAACCACTTGCGCCGCTTGATCAGCACTCTTTGCGTATCAATCGCCGAGCCGAACATTGAGCCGACGAGATCAATCTCGCCAATAGTCAATCCGCGCTCGCCTCCGGAGGGGCAAGCGGCGTGCATCCCGCTCATCCGCCTGCAGCGGCCTGTGGAACGACCGGCAGTTCGGTCCGCGATTTGTCACCGTCACCATAGGTCAGCGTCAAATAGGTCATCGTATTGACTTTAAGCTGCGGCGACATGCCGGTTACCATTACGTGCTTTCCGCCAGGGGCAAAAGCCACGCTTTGATGCGCCGGTACATCAACCTTGCCCAGCATTTGCATTGACGAATGGCCGCCAGTGTCCAGCGTTTCATGCATCATCGCCATACTCGAGGCGGCAACTTCAACCGTCACGATACTGATCGGCCCGTCGGTCCCGTTATTTACGGTGAAATATGCCGCACCAGCTCCGCCTGAAACGATCGGCAACACCAGACGCGCGTCGACGATTTCTACCCCGTTCTTGCTGTTTTCCAACCGCGGCGGCTTATCGCTGCTCCCACACGCCGCAAGTGACAAGCTCGACGCAATCACAAGGAGCAGGCTCGGCTTTGGCATCACGGACGTTCCTGGTCGGTTTCGGGACGATCCCCCGACTAGTGCGGCAATCCCCTTGTGCCAAGCGAAAGCGCACCTATATCGCCCCTCGAACGAGCCGCCAGTGGGGCCTTGCCGGAAGTCCGGGAGGTAACGGAGCGGTGTCAACTGCAAGACGTGAGGAATGGCATTTCATGGCTAAAGTAATCGGTATCGATCTGGGTACAACCAACAGCTGCGTTTCCGTGATGGACGGAGGCAAGCCTAAGGTTATTGAAAATTCGGAAGGTGCGCGCACCACCCCTTCAATCGTCGCTTTCACCAAGGATGGTGAGCGGCTGATCGGTCAGCCGGCCAAGCGCCAGGCAGTGACCAATGGCGACAACACAATCTTTGCGGTGAAGCGCCTTATCGGCCGCCGCTTTGACGATCCGGTGACACAGAAGGACACCAAGCTGGTCCCGTATACCATCGTCAAGGGCAAGAACGGCGACGCCTGGGTCAAGGCTGGCGGCGAAGACTATTCGCCCAGCCAGATCAGCGCGTTCATCCTTCAGAAGATGAAGGAAACCGCTGAGGCCTATCTCGGCGAAACGGTAACGCAGGCGGTTATCACCGTTCCTGCTTACTTCAACGATGCACAGCGTCAGGCAACCAAAGATGCCGGACAGATTGCCGGGCTGGAAGTTCT
>JANNZB010000472.1:0-2297 GCA_031410395.1 Novosphingobium sp. | reverse complement strand
CGCGCCGCCGCCGCGCCGCATGACTCTGCGTCAGCCTTCAGAATAGTCGTGGCGCTCTTGCCGCTCATGATGCTGCGCTATAGGCAGACTCGCGCATATTCCAAGAAAAAGAGCCCGAGCCCAGAATGACCTACACACCGCCCTCCGCCGAACAGGTTTTCGCTTTGAAAGTTAGCGCCGGGATCAATGAACTCGCTGCGCATGATCGATTTTCTGCCGCCAGCGCGGACATGGTCGAGGCCATTGTCGAAGGCGTGGGGCAGTTCGCAGCCGGTGAGTGGGCGCCTTTGTCACGCGTTGGCGACACCCAGGGCGCGCGATTAGTCGATGGCAAGGTGCGGCTGCCCGATGGTTATGCCGCAGCTTATCGTGCCTATGTTGAGCAGGGCTGGAACGCGATTTCGGGGCCAGAGAACTTCGGCGGACAGGGCTTGCCATTCAGCCTCGCGGTTTGCGTGCTCGAGAACCTCGGCGCGGCCAATATGGGCTTTTCGCTGCTGCCGATGCTTACGGTTGGTGCGATTGAAGCGATTGAGCAGCACGGCTCTGAGGCGCAGAAAGCCATGTACCTCGCCAAGCTGATCAGCGGCGAATGGCCCGGCACGATGAACCTTACCGAGCCGCAAGCAGGTTCCGATGTCGGTGCGCTGCGGACCTCGGCTACGTCGATTTCGGATGGCGAACACGCTGGCAAATATCTGATCAAAGGCACAAAAATTTATATCACCTGGGGCGAGCACGAATTGGCGGACAATATCGTCCACCTGGTTTTGGCGCGCACGCCGGGGGCTCCGGCAGGGACGCGTGGGATTTCTTTGTTCATCGTCCCGCGATTTCATCTGGATGCCGATGGCAGCCCTGGCGCAAGCAATGATTGCCGTGCAGTCAGCCTTGAACACAAGCTGGGCATCCACGCATCGCCCACCTGCGTGATGAGCTATGGCGACAACGATGCGTGCATTGGCGAGCTGATTGGCGGAGAGAACAACGGCATCAAATGCATGTTCACCATGATGAATTCGGCGCGGATCAACGTCGGCGCGCAAGGGGTGCAGGTGGCAGAGGCGGCGCTGCAAAAGGCCGCGATGTTTGCGCGCGATCGAGTGCAGTCCTCGCGCGCCGGATCAGCGGACAAGACGCCCGTAGCCATCATCGAGCACCCCGATGTCCGGCGGATGTTGCTGCGGATGCGCGCGCTGACCGAAGGCGCGCGGGCGCTGGTCTACTACGCCTGCGGGCAGGTTGATCGCGGAAGCCTTGGCGATACGGCCGCCGCAATGCGCGGCGACCTTCTCGTTCCGCTCGTCAAGGCCTGGGGTACTGACATTGGCTGCGAAGTTGCCAGTCTGGGTCTGCAGATCCACGGCGGCATGGGCTTTATCGAGGAAACCGGCGCGGCGCAGTTCTATCGCGATGCCCGGATCGCGCCGATCTATGAAGGCACAAATGGTATTCAGGCAGCAGATCTTGTTACCCGCAAACTGGGGCTGGAAAGCGGGGGCGTGCTGACGGCGCTGATGGCGGATATCGCGCGCGATTCGCAAGGCGAACCGGCGCTTGCAGCTCTGGCAAAGGATTGCGCGGGGATTGCTGAATGGATGGCGCGGGAAGCCAGTGTGGATGACAAGCTCGCGGGATCAGTTCCATTCCTCGCGATGTGCGCCGTTGCGGTAGCGGGGTGGCAAATGTTGTTGCAGGCGGGCGCAGCCAAGGCAGAAGGCGGGCTTATTGCCACGTCCAAACCGGTGATAGCGCGGTTTTTCCTCGATATGCTTGTTCCTGAAGCAGCTGGACTCAAAGCCGCGGCCACATCGGGTTCGGCGCTGCTCTATGCGCTTGATGCCGAGGCGCTGGCCGGATGAGCGTCGACATCGAATCGCTGCTGGTGAGGGTTGCCGGCGCACTCGATCGGTTGGCCCCACCGGCGGATGCTGAAACTTCTTGGCAGGCGCATCCTGCCTATCTGTGGCAGGGCGATGTGGTGCGCAATGTGCCTGCACTGCGCGCCCCTGCGCTCGATTTGCTGCGCGGGATTGATCAGCAAAAGGCCGTGGTTGTCGGTAATGTTCTGCGCCATGCCGAGGGCCATGCAGCACACGATATGCTGCTGTGGGGCGCGCGCGGGATGGGGAAATCGGCGCTGCTGCGCTCGGCGGTGATCGCCGCGCAAGTAACCCGGCCAAAGGCAATCGCCTTGGTTCAGGTCGCACCCGATGCGCTGTCAGGACTTTCCGGCCTGTTCGCTGCGCTCGGAGCAGTCGATCGACAATTCCTCGTCTATATCGACGATCTCGGCT
>JANNZB010000471.1:0-3170 GCA_031410395.1 Novosphingobium sp. | reverse complement strand
TCCGGCAAGCCGATCATCGGTATCGCACAGACTGGCAATGATCTGTCGCCGTGCAATCGCCACCATCTCGAACTGGCGCACCGGGTGCGCGAGGGCATCCGCATGGCCGGCGGCATTGCGATGGAATTCCCTGTTCATCCGATCCAGGAAACCGGCAAGCGACCGACCGCCGGGCTTGACCGCAACCTGTCCTATCTCGGTCTGGTCGAAGTGCTGCACGGCTATCCGCTTGATGGCGTTGTCCTCACCATCGGCTGCGACAAGACTACACCCGCCGCACTGATGGCGGCGGCGACGGTCAATATTCCGGCGATAGCTCTCTCGGTCGGACCAATGCTCAACGGCTGGCACGCTTCAGGTGACAAGCAGGGCGGCGAGCGCACAGGCTCGGGCACCATCGTGTGGAAAGCCCGGGAGATGCTCAGCCGAGGCGAGATTGATCACACCGGCTTTATAAAACTGGTGGCTTCGTCGGCGCCATCGACCGGCTATTGCAACACGATGGGCACGGCGACGACGATGAATTCGCTGTGCGAGGTGCTTGGCATGAGCCTGCCCGGATCGGCAGCCATCCCTGCGCCTTATCGGGACCGTCAAGAGTGCGCCTATCACACCGGCAAGCGCATAGTGGAAATGGTGCGAGAGGATCTCAAGCCGTCCGATGTGATGACCCGCGATGCCTTTTTGAATGCCATCGTGGTGAATTCAGCCATCGGCGGATCGACCAATGCGCCAATCCACCTCGCGGCGATTGCCCGGCACATGGGGGTCGATCTCGATATTCGCGATTGGCAGGAACACGGCCACAAGGTGCCACTGCTGGTCAATCTGCAACCGGCGGGCGAGTATCTGGGTGAGGATTATTATCACGCGGGCGGGGTTCCGGCGGTGGTCAGCCAGTTGATGGAGCAGGGGCTGATCCACGAAGCCTCCCTTACCATTAACGGTCAGACCATCGGTGATAATTGCCGGGGGGTGCAAATCGAGGACGAGCGGGTCATACGCCCGTTCGGCAAGCCGCTGGTAACCGACGCGGGCTTCATCGTGCTTTCGGGCAACCTGTTTGACAGTGCGGTGATGAAAACCAGCGTGATTTCACCCGAATTTCGTGCGCGCTACCTGTCCAATCCAGATGACCTTGAAGCTTTTGAAGGCCCGGTGGTGGTTTTTGACGGGCCCGAGGAATACCACGCGCGGATCGATGATCCAGCGCTCGCCATCGATGCGACAACGCTGCTGGTCATGCGCGGGGCAGGCCCGGTCGGCTATCCCGGTGCCGCCGAAGTGGTGAACATGCGCGCGCCAGACTACCTCCTGCGCGAAGGCATCGCCGCGCTGCCGTGCATCGGTGATGGGCGGCAATCGGGCACCAGCGGTAGTCCGTCGATCCTCAACGCCAGCCCAGAGGCAGCAGCGGGCGGCGGGCTGGTGCTGCTCAAAACCGGCGACCGGGTGCGGATCGATCTGCGCAATGGCAGCGCCGATGTGCTGATCCCCGCTGATGAACTTGAGACGCGGAAAGCCGCGCTCGCCGCAGCGGGCGGTTATGCCTATCCGGCTTCGCAAACCCCGTGGCAAGCCATCCAGCGCCGTCTTGTTGGCCAGCTGCAAAGCGGCGCAATTCTTGAAGGCGCTGAACAATTTCAGCGCATTGCCCAAACCCGCGGGCTTCCCCGCGACAGTCACTGACGGAGACAGACCATGGATGCCCCGCTTTACCCGCCAAGCTCAGCTTATATCGCACCCGAGCGCGTGGCCGAGCCGCTCACCACCGCCAACGCATCGTTTAACGATTTCATCGCCAATCCGCCGGCCCTGACCATTCTGCTCGAGGAGGTTCCCGAGCTCAAAATGATGATGAACTCGTCGATGCTCAAGCCGCATCTCGGCAATATGGGACCGCGCACGCTGATCGCCTTTGGTGGCGGTCCCCCCGAACGGCTCGACAAGGTTGATGCCCGGCTGAAAGCGCAGGGCCTGATGATGGGGACCAAGCCATGACCGCGCGCCTGTTCACACCTGACCGGCGCGAGATGCTGGCGATCACCGGCGGCGCGATGCTGCTGCCCGTCGCGCTCGAAGGTGCGGCGCAAGCTGCCCCAGGTTCGGCAAGCGCTGCTGCCACTGGCGGGCGCGGTCAGGCCTTTGACAACGGCTGGCGATTTCAGCGCGGCGCGGGCGATGGGCTTGAGGCGACATCGCTCGATGACAGCACCTGGCGCACGGTTGATCTGCCGCATGACTGGTCGATCGAAGACGTGCCCGGCGGTGTCGCGCCAAACCAGCGTGGACCCTTCGACAAAAAGGCGATTGGCGGCAAGGACACCGGCTTCACGCTCGGTGGCGAGAGCTGGTATCGCAAGCACTTCCGTGTTGATGGCATTGCAGCCGATGCTTCGGTGGAAGTGCTGTTCGACGGCATTTATGGCGAATGTCAGGTGTGGCTCAACGGCCAAGCAGTTGGCAGCCATTTCCATGGTTACGCGCCGTTTGCCGTCGATCTAACCCCGGCGCTCGATCGCGGCGGCGACAATGTTCTGGCAATCCGCGTGCGCAGTCTCGGCAAGAACAGCCGCTGGTATTCGGGTTCGGGGCTCTACCGGCAGGTCAAGCTGGACATCATTCACGCTGGCACCCGGCTGACACGATGGGGCGTGGCGGCATGGACGCGGAGGCTCGATAATGGCGCGGCGGAAATTGACGTTTCGACCGAATTGACTTCGGCGGCCCCCGGCTTGGCACTGGTCACACGCCTGCGCGACAGCGCCGGCCGCGCCGTTGCCGAGGCCAGCGCCCCTGCCAGCGCCATGGTCAAACAGACGCTCAAGCTGCGCGGTCCGAAGCTGTGGTCGGGCGCAAATCCCAACCTCTACAGCCTCGAAACCGAGCTGCGGCGCGGTGACCAGGTGATTGACCGGATGGCCCAGCCCTTCGGTGTTCGCGTGATCACGATCGACGCCAAAAGCGGCATGCACGTGAATGGGACACGCGTTGTGCTGCGCGGCGGTTGCATCCATCATGACAACGGCCTGCTCGGCGCATGCGCCTATCCCGATGCCGATGATCGCAAGGTGCGGCTGCTCAAGGCGCGCGGCTATAACGCCATCAGGTCCTCGCACAATCCGATGTCGACATCTTTGCTCGATGCCTGTGATCGCCACGGGATTCTG
>JANNZB010000470.1:0-1781 GCA_031410395.1 Novosphingobium sp. | reverse complement strand
GGTCAGCGCCAGCGCGTTGCTGGGCTCGCTTTCCAGTGCTCGTTTTGTCGAGTCTGTCGCCAGTCTGGCCTCTGCCTCGAAGTCGGTAGACCAACCCTGCTGCACCTTCAGGACATGCCATTTGGCCAGCCATGCATGTGGCACCGGGTGACGCCGGCTGCGCTCGATCAGGTGTTCCAGCATCAGGCGCGCGCGGTCGAAATCGTGATAATCGGTGCGGTGCATCATGGCAACCGCGCCCATCAGCAAGGTGTAGCCTTCCAGCGTGGGCAAGGCATGGTTTTCCGCACGATTGAGTTCACGTCGCATCACGGCACTGCTGACGGTGCCGACGATGCGCGACAGCAGATCGTCATCCGCCGCAAACAATGCGTTGACGGTGGTTTTGAGGTTGTCAGCCCAGACGATTCGCCCACCGGCCGCCTCGGCCAGTTCGACGAACAAGCTCACCTGCTGCCCCATCACCCGGCAGCGCCCCGACAGCACATAGGTGGCGCCCAGGTGCTGCCGGATGTCTTCCAGCGCGCTGCCGTCTTTCGTGCGGTTGCCAAACACCGTCGTCGAAAGCCGGGAGATCACGTGCAGCTCGGCCGTCCGGCTCAGGGCCGCAATGAGTTCATCGGCGACGGCCTCGCCAATCAGGGCATGCTGCGAATCCATGCCCCGGGATGAAAAGGGAATGACCGCAATCGTGGGCCGCAAATCCAGCGGAACCGTGTTGCCGGGCTGAATCACCGGTGCGTGCCCCGGTAGTCCGATGCGATAAGCGCGAACGGTCTTGTCAACATGTTTAAGGTGGCAATCGCCCAAATCCTCAACATCGACATCCAGCCCGACCGTCAGCTGGTCCCGCACATCAGCCGACACAATAATCTCGCCCGGCCCCGCCAGCGTGGCGATGCGGGCCGTGAGGTTGACATCCGTTCCGTAAATATCCTGCTCGTCCCCGACGAAGTCCGCCACATGCGCGCCCACACGCAGATGCATCTGGCCTTCAGGGCGTAAAAGAAGGTTGCCGGCGGCGCAGAAATCACGCAGGGCGAAGGCGGTGTTGATGCAGCCGGAGACATGGTTGAATTCCAGCATCAGACCATCGCCGAGGCTCTTGACCATGCGCCCGTCGTGCTGCTGCAGAAGCTGCTTGGTGCGCTCCCGCAACTGCTGCCACCGATGTATGAAACCATTTTCATCCGCCTCCATCAACCTGACCGATTCCACGACGTCCAGAACCAGCAGCGCTTTGCGGCTTCGGCTGAGCGTATAGGTCAGTTCAACTATTGATGTCATCGTAGGCGGAGTCGCGAGTTTTTACCTCCCCATTTTGTAGGAGGAAATACGACTTCGCTCAACTGAATTTGTGGCGCCAGTGTTGCGCCGCTGATGAATTTGTTGTATCAGCGTGGGGTCAACACGTCACCCGCCAAAACCGCATCAGCCGGCACTTCCGCCAGGCTTTGCAGCCGCGCATACAGCGGCGTGAAGTCGGGCGCGGTCATGTCGAACAACTGCTGAAAGCTGTCAATGACAAAGTAGGTTTGCTGGTAGCTGTCGATCTTGTAGCCGGTGCGCATGGTGCGCAGCAGGTCGAGGGCGATACGCTTCGGCTCGGGGCTATTGACTGCGTGGATAAGTTCGCCGGACGAGCTCAAGATGCCTGCGCCGTAAGCACGCAGACCGTCGCTTTGCTGGATCAGGCCGAACTCGATCGTGTACCAGTACAGGCGCGACAGCTGCTCGCAGGCGCCCAGGCGATGCGCCTTCAGCCCGCCGGCGCCGTAGGC
>JANNZB010000469.1:0-1926 GCA_031410395.1 Novosphingobium sp. | reverse complement strand
CCCGGGCAGGCGATGATGTCACCAATCTTGTCTAGGTTGGCGGTGCCGAGGTCCGCCGCGTCGAGCTTCTGCCACAGGGCATACAGATCGACCTTGCGGACGTGCGGCAGGACTATGTTCTGCGCATGGGTGACGCGCAGTTCATCGAATGAATATTCAAGCGCGAGGTCCGCCATCAGCCGCATCTGAATAGCGGAAGCATCGCCGGGGATGCCGCCAACCGGTTTCAGGCTGATTGTCGCGGCGATGTAACCCGGTTGCTTGTGCGTTACGCAGTTGTTGTCGATCCACAGCGCGAAGTCTGGATCACTCCGGTCAAGCGTATCGGGCGCGCTGGGGTCCCAGGCCGGATCGGCGAATTGTGCCTTGATGCGTTCGAGTTCAGCCAAAGGCGGCTCGATATTCTGCGTTAGCAGGTGGGCAAATTCTTTCTCAACCTGCCGGGTATATTCTTCTTTTCCAATCTCATGGACAAGGATCTTGATACGCGCTTTGTACTTGTTATCGCGGCGGCCGTGGCGGTTGTAAACGCGCAGGCAGGCCTCCGAATAGGTAATGAACTGGTCAAGCGGCACGAAAGGCCGGATCAGCGGCGCAATCATCGGGGTGCGGCCCATTCCGCCGCCAACATAGAACGCGCAGCCCAGTTCGCCCGCATCAGTGCGGACGATCTGCACGCCGATGTCATGCAGGCGCATTGCGGCGCGGTCGGTGTCCGAAGCGATAACTGCCATCTTAAACTTGCGCGGCAAGTAACTGAATTCAGGATGAAAGGTTGACCACTGGCGGATCAGCTCAGCATAGGGGCGCGGATCGACAAGTTCGTCGGCGGCGGCACCGGCATATTGATCGGAAGTAGTGTTGCGGATGCAGTTGCCGCTGGTCTGTATCGCGTGCATCTCAACCGAAGCAAGATCGGCAAGGATATCAGGCGTTTCATCAAGCTTTATCCAGTTGTACTGGATGTTCTGCCGGGTGGTGAAATGGCCATAACCGCGGTCATATTTGTCAGCAATGTCGCCCAGCATCCGCATTTGCGCCGCAGAAAGCGTCCCATAAGGAACAGCAACGCGCAGCATATAGGCGTGCAATTGCAGATAGAGACCGTTCATTAGCCGCAACGGGCGGAACTGTTCCTCGCTAAGGCTGCCATCGAGGCGGCGACGCACCTGATCGCGGAAATCGGCCACCCGCGCATCGACGAGCGCCTGATCGAATTTGTCATATTGGTACATCAGATCACCCAGTCGCCGGCGTCAGGCTCGGCAGGTTTGAGGGAAAGGTCGAGGCGCACAGTGGGGCCAAGCGCACGGATACGGTCCTTGATGTGCGCGGGGCGCGGGCCGTCAGCGCCGTTTTCGCCGTCGATAACATAGGCCCCGACAACACGGCGGGCGGCTTGTTCAACCGCAATCAGCGTTTCGGCGTGGTCGCCAACATCGGCGGCCTGTTCAACGTGCAGCGACCACGATGTTCCGTCCCACCAGGTAACGGCACCGCTTTTGAGGTCATTTCCGGTCAGTATCTTCAATGGGCTAACTCCTGTGCAAACGCGCGCACTTCCTGATCTTTTTCCGCAGTGACATCGCCGATGACGATCAGCGCGGGGCTTTTGACTTTATGCACGGCCACCAGCGCGGCGAGCCCGGCTAGCGGCCCACGCAGCACGCGCATTTCTGCGCGGGTGGCGTTCTCGATTACCGCGACAGGCACATCGGGGGAGAGGCCGTCGGCGATCAGCTTCTCGGTAATCGCTTCGGCGGTGGCGACGCCCATATAGATTACCAGTGTGCGGCCCTTGCCTGCGAGGCCTGACCAGTCCTGATCGGTCAAACCCTTGCATTGGCCTGCGACGAAAGTGACGATGGAGGCACTGTCACGGTGCGTAAGCGGAATTAGCGCTGCGATGGGTGCCGCCGCCGCCGC
>JANNZB010000468.1:0-6046 GCA_031410395.1 Novosphingobium sp. | reverse complement strand
ATCCAGCACGCGCGATCCCGCCGCCACTTCGCGCGCGATGATCGCCAGATCGGGGCGGAGGCTGTTCATGGCGCAGCCCTCAATTGATCCGCATAATCCGCCGCGAGCCGCTCCATATAGTTTTGCGGACGAAGCGGCGGGTGAAAGCCAATGGCTCCATACACGCCGTGTGCATCCCGCGTCACCAGCGCGAACCTCCGAATATCGATGAATTGGGGGTGCTCCAGAAACCAGCTGACCATGCGGCGGCCAAGCCCCTGTCCGCGCGCGGGTTCATCAATCCACACATCGGCAATCCATGCAAAGGTGGCATAATCGGTGATCGTGCGGGCAAATCCGACCTGTTCGCTACCCTGATAGGCACCCAGACAATGCGATCCGGCGATGGCGCGTTCCATCAGGTCACGCTCGATCCCCGGCGACCAGTAACTGGAAGCCAGCCACCCGTGCACGCGATCACGCTGAAGCCGGGCCTTGGCATCATCCAGGTCGATCATTGCGCCCCTGCTTCCAGAAAACCGCGCACCACCCGGTCAAGTTCAGGCACATCCAGGAAAAAGGCATCATGGCCAAAGGGGCTGGTCAGCTCGACAAAGCTGACCGGGGCTGCCGCTGCGTTAAGGGCATGGGCAATCGCCTTGGATTCGCTGGTAGGATAGAGCCAGTCGGTATCGAAACTGACAAGGCAGAAGCGGGTTTTCGTGCCTTTGAACGCATTGGACAGATGCCCGCCAAATTCCTCTGCCAGATCGAAATAGTCGATAGCGCGGGTGATATAGAGATAGGAATTGGCGTCAAACCTGTCGGTGAAGCTCAGCCCCTGATGCCGCAAATAGCTTTCCACCTGAAAATCCGCGTCAAAGCCGAAGCCTTTTTCCTCTCGCCCTTGCAAGCGCCGCCCGAATTTTTCGGTCAGCCCCTGCTCGGAAAGATAGGTGATGTGCGCCGCCATCCGCGCGACGGCGAGGCCCGCATCGGGCGATTTACCATCCTCATAATAGTCCCCGCCGCGCCAGTTGGGATCGGCCATGATCGCCTGCCGCCCGACTTCGTGAAAGGCGATGTTCTGCGCGCTGTGCTTCGCCGTGGAGGCAATGATCAGCGCTGCGCCCACGCGCTCGGGAAAATGCGCCGCCCAGCTGAGCGCCTGCATCCCGCCCATTGATCCGCCGACCACCGCGTGCAGCCGGTCAATCCCCAGATGATCCATCAGCAGCGTCTGGCTGCGCGCCATATCGCTCACCGTCACCACCGGAAAGCGCATGGCAAAGGGCTGGCCGTCTTCTGCCAGCGATTCCGGCCCAGATGATCCCATGCATCCGCCAATCGCATTGACGGAAATTACGCAGAACCGGTCCGTATTAATTGGCTTGCCCGGCCCCACCATCCGCGTCCACCAGCCGGGCTTGCCGGTCAGCGGATGGGTGGAGGCCACATGCTGATCCCCCGTCAGCGCATGACAGATCAGGATCGCGTTCGAAGCGTCGGCATTGAGCGTGCCATAGCTTTCATAAGCCAGTTCCAGCGGTGCAAGACTACCCCCGCCATCGAGCGTCAGCGGCCCGGGCAGTGCTACATGACGATCAAGGCCAAACGCATCAGACATGGGCGCGGGGGCTAGGGCGTTGCGGCGTGCACGTCAATTCAGACTATTCGCCCACACTCTTGTCGCGTTCCAGTCGGCGCTTGGCGCTTTTGCGGCGCAGGCCCCAATCTGCCCAGCCCCCCATTTTGGGCTGCTTGCGTTTGAAATGGACATAGCGCCGCCGCGCCCACATTGACGTTTGCAGCACAAGGCCAAGGCCGATAGCGAAAACAACTGTGCCACCCGGGCCCGGTATCATGCCAACAAAAGGTGCCGAGATCATCATCAGGCAACCAAACACGAGTAACACCAGCCTAGCCACCGGATTTTGCCGCAATGCGCGGAAGCGATCTCCCATTGTCATGCCGGTTTAAGTGGTGGTTGATTGTGACGGGTTCAAGATGCCCATCCATCGTCCATCGACGCCAACGCTCAGTCTGTAATGCGGAACCGCGCCAATTCATTCTCTGTCATATAGTGAATTTGATTGAACGGGGTGGCGTTGGTGAAGGCATAAAAGGCACGCGCCGTTTCGGCGGGCAGCCCAACGGATTGATAATAGGCCACATATTCGCGGTTCACCGGGTCATTCGCAGGCACGTCTTTTGCCTGATGCCCCTCATCGTCCTCCCAGCTATGCACGCCAAATTCGGCGCCGTGATCGTGAGAGCGGTGGAGGCCCGCCATGAACAATTCCACCCCGCCCGAACGCACCGAGCCAGTGGCGGGCACGTGCGTATCAATCCCGGCGCGGCGAATCATGCGGGCAACGTCCAGATTAGCTTCGTCATCCACTGTGCCGGCGCATTCGATCATGTTGATCCGCTTGATGCCGGGAAAGGTGGCCAGCATCCGGCGGAACAGGGCGGGCGTATCCGAATCGGTTTCCCCGTTGAGTTCGGCGGTCGTGGCGTTGATCACCGCAAAAGGGCCGAAAAACTGAAGGGCAGCGGTTGCGGGCGCTGGCCCGTCGTCCACCACTTCATAGTCAATCGTCTCGACGATCTCGGCGCGGGCCATCCCCGGCAGCGAAAACAGGATCGCGGCGACCAGAATCGCGATTCGCAACGAATCGAGCACGCGGGCAATCGACAAATCCGCCGCACGCCCTAAAACAGTATAAATACGACGCTGCGCATGTCCGGAAGGAAGAATTCCTGTCTTCATGGGGCAGGCATTGCGGTCGGCGCGCTTTATGGGGGGTAATCGGCCATGCCGAACGGAATTTTAACCAGGATTTCAAAAGCATGACAGCGACGGTCGGTTCGGTCGCCTATCTCGGGCTGGAAGCACGCAGCGTTGAGGTGCAGTGCCACATCCAGCCGGGATCGCCCGGTTTTACCGTCGTCGGTTTGCCGGACAAGGCGGTGGGAGAAAGCCGGGAACGGGTGCGCGCAGCAATTTCGGCAATGGGCCTGTCGCTGCCGCCCAAACGGATAACGGTAAATCTGTCCCCCGCCGATCTGCCCAAGGAGGGATCACATTTCGATCTGCCGATTGCCCTGGCTGTGCTGGGCGCGATGGGTGTGGTCGATGCCGAAACGCTCGCATCCTATCTGTTTGTCGGGGAATTGGGGTTGGACGGGCGGGTGCTGGGATCGCCCGGCGTGCTTCTGGCGGCGCTTCACGCATCGGCCAATCAACTCGGGCTGGTCTGCCCGGCCAATCAGGGGCCGGAGGCTGCATGGGCGGGGCAGGTGGAAGTGATCGCCGCGCCCGATGTGCTGAGCCTGCTCAACCATTTCAAAGGCCGCTCGCTGCTGCCCCCACCGGTTCCCGGCGAAGCAGAAGCGCCGGGTTACGGCCCTGATCTGGCGCAGGTAAAGGGTCAGGAAACCGCCAAACGCGCCATCGAAATTGCGGCGGCCGGCGGCCACAATCTGGTGATGGTTGGCCCGCCAGGTGCAGGCAAATCCTTAATGGCTGCATGCGTGCCGGGGATATTGCCCGAACTGACAGCGGCAGAGGCTTTGCAAGTCTCAATGGTCGCCAGCGTGGCGGGAGTATTGGAAGGCGGGCGGCTCGTCCGCAACCGCCCCTTCCGGTCGCCGCATCATTCGGCTTCGATGGCGGCACTGGTGGGTGGCGGACTGAAAGTGCGGCCCGGTGAAGTCAGTCTCGCGCATCTGGGCGTGCTATTTCTGGATGAGCTGCCCGAATTCCAGCGCCCGGTGCTTGATTCGCTGCGCCAGCCGCTCGAAACCGGTACGGTCAGCATTGCCCGGGCGAACGCGCATGTCACCTTTCCGGCGCGGGTGCAGTTGATTGCGGCTATGAATCCCTGCCGCTGCGGCCATCTGGGGGATCCGGCGCTGGCCTGCGCGCGGGCACCCCGCTGTGCGGCGGACTATCAGGCGCGCGTCTCCGGCCCGCTGCTCGACCGGATTGACCTGCATGTTGAGGTGCAGGCGGTGTCTGCCGCCGATCTCGTCCTGCCCCCGCCCGCCGAAGGATCAGCGGAAGTTGCGGCACGCGTGGCAGCAGCGCGGCGGGCGCAAACGGCTCGCTATGTGCAGGATGGAATCCGCACCAATGCCGAAGCCGATGGCGAGGTGCTGGAACGCGTCGCGACGCCTGACGAGCCGGGTCGCAAACTTCTGGCGCAGGCAGCAGAGGCGATGCGGCTGACCGCGCGCGGCTATACCCGCATCCTGCGCGTCGCCCGCACCATTGCCGATCTGGCAGGCAGTCAAGGCATCACCCGCATCCATATTGCCGAGGCGCTAAGTTACCGCCGCCAGCCCCCGCGCAACTGAACGGCTTGATTGCGCGCGCGTCCGCGACTATCGGCGTCGCCAGTGCCCCTGTGGTGAAATTGGTAGACGCGCTCGACTCAAAATCGCGTTTGGCCTAAAAAATAAAGGCAAAAACCCCGCAAAACCAACGGTTTGAGCAAGGCCGAGACTCCAAGAAAGACTTACACAAGTCTTACACACTTTGGAGTTTTCACAATGCCCGTAGAAAGCCATTTGCTGATGGATGGAGCGCTTCACGTCTATCGGCGTGAGGGAAGCCGTTTCTGGCAGTGCGCGACCTATCTGGGCAGTCGCAATCACCGGCAGACCACCAAGGAGGTCAGCCTTGCTGCCGCCAAGGATTTCGCGCGCGACTGGTATATGGAGCGGTGCGTCGAGGATCGTCAGCGCCGTCGCGGTGGCGTCTCCCTGCTCAACGGTTCCACTCAGCCTGTTGTCGTCGAACCCGGTCCGGTGGTGGATGGCCGTCGCCGGGCGAAGCCTATCGATCCTAGCTTCGAGGATGCTGCCAAAGCGTTTGCCAGTGAGTTCGAGGTCATCACGATGGGTGAGCGCAATGCAGGCTATGTGAAATCGAAGTCCGACATCATCCGCGTTCACCTATTGCCGTTCTTTGGCGATACCGCTCTTGGGGACATCACCGCAGGCACGGTTCAGGAATATCGCGCGCACCGGCAATCGTCGCGGCTCGACGCCAAGACCGGAAAGCCGAAGAAACCGGCCCGCGCGACCTTGCACCATGAGATCGTCACGCTGCGGCAGATATTGAAGACCGCCAACCGCAAGGGCTGGATCGCGGCGCTCCCGGATATGTCCGCGCCCTACAAGACGTCCGGCAAGGTAGAGCATCGCGCCTGGTTCTCGCCCGAGGAATACAAGCTGCTCTACGAGGCGACGCGCGAGCGGGCGAAGAACCCGCCCAAGCCGCGCTGGCGTGAAGTCTGCGAGACCTTTCACGATTATGTCCTGTTTATGGGGAATACGGGGCTTCGCCCGGATGAGTCCGCGCGGCTTGAGTTGCGCGACGTCAAGATCGTGAAGGACGAATCGACCGGAGAACGCATCCTGGAGATCGAGGTGCGCGGCAAGCGCGGCGTTGGCTTCTGCAAGTCGATGCCCGGCGCGATTCTTCCCTTTGAGCGAGTTCGCAAACGCAAGGGTCTCAAGCCGACCGACCGGATTTTCGGGAAATCGCCGCGCGAGTTGATGAACACCGTCCTTGACGAGCTGAATCTGAAATTCGACCGCGATGGTCATATCCGCACCTGTTACAGTCTGCGGCATACCTACATCTGCCTTCGTTTGCTCGAAGGTGCGGACGTCTATCAGGTCGCCAAGAACTGCCGCACCAGCGTCGAGATGATCGAGAAATATTACGGGCGGCATTTGAAGAACAACATCGACGCTTCTGCCGTCAATGTTCGCAAGGCGCGTCCTGCGCCAGTTGCGGTCGATAAGAAGGCCGCGAAGTCAACGAAGTAAGCTGCATAGTTCGCTTTTGACGTTGCGCATTTTGATCGTCGCGCTATAGGCCTGTCGCAACGCGGGCGTGGTGGAATTGGTAGACGCGCGGGATTCAAAATCCCGTTCCGCAAGGAGTGTGGGTTCGATTCCCACCGCCCGCACCATCCAAGATAGCAGGCTCTGTAGAGTCCACCGCACGGGGGACAGGAGCCTGCATCAGCGGATCGCATGGGGTCGCACG